>JANOZQ010000203.1:0-37417 GCA_031429555.1 Sphingomonas sp.
CTTGGATGCAGCGCCTGACAACGACTTATCCCGCGGCAGCGTGGCTCAATCCAGTCCCCGAAGCGCACTGGGGATATTCACAGTCGATTTCGCTGCTCAAGGATTTAATGAATGACCGCATGTATCCGCTCACGCTGGGCGGACTGGACGATGCGATGCGGACGCTAACGCGCAAAAACTAGGCGTTGAGCTGAAGCTGCAACTGCTGTGCTTTTTGCCAGAATTTATCAGCCAGGTCACGGCGGCGCTCGCGCGCTTGATCGGTAACCGCGCGTGAGGCAGCCGATGCTTCCTCGGCAGCGCGCCGGGAATAATAACGAAAATCAGATTCCATTTTGCGACCCCTGGATCGACTCACCGTCCAAAGTTATTACCATGAGGTTACGAAATCGTTTGCAAGGAAGCAATAGCGGTCAATTCCTGACAATTGACCCAAGCCCCGCGCCACCATATCGATGCACAATGCCCCGGTAGCTCAGCAGGACAGAGCAACGGTTTCCTAAACCGCAGGTCGGGAGTTCGAGTCTCTCTCGGGGCACCATTTGTTCTTTTCGAGATATCCCAAAAAGGCTCGACAAACGGCAGAAAACGTGGGATTGTTAGGGCATGATGTCCAGTACGATCCCACAACGTTTTCTGAAAGCCGGGGCCATTTTGGGGCCACTTTTGGGGCCAAAAGTGGGGCCATTTTCCACATGCTGGATTGCGTGGCCCCGCCATGCCGCTGACTGACATCGCCATCCGCAGCGCGCGCTCGCGCGAAAAGCCCTACAAGCTGACCGATCAGCGCGGGCTCTACCTGTTGATTCAGCCCACGGGCGGGAAGCTGTGGCGCTACAAGTACAAACAGCACGGTAAGGAAAAGAAGCTCAGCCTGGGCATCTATCCCAAGGTGTCGCTGGCGGCGGCGCGCAAGCTCGCTGAAAAGGCGCGCGACCGCATTGCCGAAGGCCATGACCCAGTTGCCGAAAAGAAGATACAAAAGGCAGCAGCAATCCTGAGCGCGGCGACAACGTTCGAGGGTATCGCCGAGTAATACATCGCCAAGACCGAGCGCGAGGGCCGCTCGGTGGCAACGGTCGCCAAATCGCGCTGGATGCTGGAGATCGCGCGCCCCATCATAGGCTGGCGGCCGATCGCCGACATAAAGCCTATCGAAGTGCTGGCCGTGCTCAAAAAGCTGGAGGCCCGCGGTAATCTTGAAACGGCCAAGCGCATGCGGTCCTTTTCGAGCCGCGTGTTTCGTTACGCCATCGCCACGGCACGGGCGGAGAAAGACCCGGCTGCTTTGCTCGTTGGTGCGATCAGTGCGCCTGTCCGCAAACACCACGCTGCGATTACCGAGCCTGCCGAAGTTGCAAAGCTGTTGCGCGCCATTGAGGGCTACACGGGCCAGCCCGTCACGCGCATCGCTCTGTCGCTCAATCCCCATGTATTTGTCCGCCCGGGCGAATTGCGCCACGCCGAATGGAGCGAGATCGATTGGGATAAGGCGGTCTGGCATATTCCGGCGAACAAGATGAAGTCGCGTGTTGCGCATGCCGTGCCGTTATCCCAGCAGGCCGTCGCATTGCTGCGCGAGATCGAGCCGCTGACCTGTCATTCGCGCTACGTCTTTCCGTCGCTGCGGACGCCCAAAGAGCCGATGAGCGAGAACACGATCAATGGCGCGCTGCGCAGGCTGGGTTATTCCGGCGACGAGATGACCGCGCATGGGTTCCGTGCGACCGCAAGCACGTTGCTCAACGAAAGTGGCAAGTGGCATCCCGACGCCATCGAGCGGGCGCTTGCGCACAAGGACAGCGACAATGTGCGCGCGGCTTATCATCGCGGCGCGCATTGGGAGGAGCGGGTCCGCATGGCGCAATGGTGGAGCGATCATCTCGATACGCTGCGCAGGGGCGCAGACGTCATTCCGATCCAACGCGGGAAGCGTTGAGCCGGCGGCTTTCGCCCCAGTTGTCGCCTTTCGCCCCAGTTGTCGCCTTTCGAGGGAAGTTTTGAGTTGCCCAAAAGCGGCCATTCGGCGCGTCACCGCATATCCCGCTAATGCATCACGATTGGCTTACGCACATGTTCAAGGACAGCCCGGCGGATGCGCACCGGGGCTGATCCATCAGACATACCTCCATACAAATTTAGATACCACTCCGGATCATCGGAGTTCGGATAAATAAAGGTCAACTTATAGCAGTAATTTACTTGGTCTTTGGATTTCGACATCTCACAGTCAATTTTAATGGTTTCGACTGAGTT
Organism: Sphingomonas sp.; assembly: GCA_031429555.1. Lineage (GTDB taxonomy): Bacteria > Pseudomonadota > Alphaproteobacteria > Sphingomonadales > Sphingomonadaceae > Sphingomonas_O. The sequence continues at coordinate 2,257 of JANOZQ010000203.1, forward strand.
CTCTAGCGCCAACGTCCTCATGGCGCTTGCCGCTTTTGCGCAAGAACGATCTTCAAAATCGGAACATTCGAACGGGAAGGCTGCACTCTTTCCGCCGTCGCTCGAGTATTCTCTATGCATGGCGACAAGCCATTGAGCATCACCTGCGTCGGGCGCACGAAACGCTCGTTCGACATTAGTCAGTTTAGAGCATGATGCCTCGACTTCACTGTAATCGACGTCGTCGCCGATGGGAATGACGGAGGGCAGAAAGCGACTTTTCGCTTCGATGTGATGCAGCTTTAGACTCTCGCTCTCGTTGGCACCGTCAAAGTCGAACCAATTGTATTCCACCGTAACGACATCAACTGAGCAGATGTTACGGATGTAGGGCCAAGGCATCTTTGGCGTTAAAAAGAGGTCCACCTCTCGCGGCGTCTTTCCGCTCGAATCATATTCTCTGCGTTGGGCCGCGACGACGCGCCCAATCCTGCTGCCTATCAGGCGCTCGCCAAGCGCTTCCGGCGGTAGCGTGCGGGCATCTTTGACAGTGAAGGACGGCGCATTCTGACCCGCTGCCGCGAACAGAAATGGCGTGGACAGAACGATTAGCCCAAGCACGATAAGAGCATAGACGTTCTTGACCGACGCCATGTTTCTTTCCTCGCTTCCAACGCTAGCGGAAACATATACGCTGTAAATCATAACTATGTCGAGGGACGGAGGGGTAACCTTGAGGACAGAAAGCAGCGGCAGCTTTCCCCTGTAACTCAACGTATAGCTGCCTGACCGCCACCCACCCATTTCCAGCCATTGGTCTCCGGCTTCCGAAACGGGGGCATACCTTTAAGTTTTGCCCTACCCCGCGCCTCACGGGCGCGTATCGATCCAAGTCTGAATGTCGCTTTCGCGCCACGCGACCGCGCGCTCGGCAAGTTTGCGCGGGCGCGGGAACGCGCCCGTCGCGACGAGGCGGTAGATCGATGACCGGCCAAGGCCGGTACGCGTCTTAACTTCGGGAAGCCGAAGCAGGCGGTCGGGTAACGGCGTGTAGTCGGCCAAAGTATGTCCTTTCGCGATCCTCCCTCCGCATTCTTCGTGGGGCACTTGCAGCGCTGTAGGAAAGTCCGGGACTGCCCACGCCGACCTGGGATCGGACGCGATTGCAGCGACTCCCAGGAAGGCGCGCCAAGCGCGATTGCTGTCGCCAACATCGAACGGAGCTGACGCTTCACCGCGCCAACTTGTCGCGGATTTAGCGAGCGGCTCCGCGACTTATGCGGCGTCAGGCGACTTGGAATGCGATTCTGCGACCCAATGAGCCGATCTTGGTCGGTGTTGGATACGGCGGCGTACGACCGCGCCCATGGTCCAATTGCTCGATTGGCGAGCGATCCGAGGACCGACCATGCCATCCCCCCGACCAGTGCAGCTCACTTTCAACGTGCATCCCCAACTGGCCGTCGATGCCCGACGATTGGTCGAGCTTCTTCTGACGCCCGACCATCGCGGCCATGCCTGCCGCGCCGCCGTCCGCCGTTTGGCCGACGCAGGCTTTCCTCCCATCGAAAGCTATCAGGGCAATATCTTCCGGCTCGACCTACGCGGCCCTGAAATCGTTCATGGCCTCGAGCGCGACTATGACGGCGCGTTTCTGACCAGCGACGCTTACGCCGACCATCTGTCCGGCGATCATGCGAGCGCGATTGCCGAGATGCTCCGGCTCGACGTTGATCAGGTCATTGGTCGGTACGCCGGCAACCACGAGCTGTTTCGGGTGGGCACGTTATGACTGCCCGCACTGCCGAGACCGCGCTCGTCCGCGTCGGGCCCGATCGAAAGAAGGTGTGGACGCCCATCGTTCGGCGAGATCAAAAAGGTGATTTTCAGCGCTGCGATGCTGCGCATCGAGCGAAGGAAAGAGATACACACCCCACGCACGCGTGCAGCAAGCTTTTCTGCCGTTTTTCGGGCGCGCTTACGGCGCGCTCGTACAGGGCGAGGTGGACGACCCTTAGTTTTCCGCCACATGCGGAGCGCGCCGAGAGCGCGCTGGCGAGGGCGTGATGGCCAGCGCGGTCAAACGAACCATTCGGTTGCATCCGTCGCAGGCGCGGGTGCTTTCGGCCTTCGCCAAGCGGCGCGAGCTGACCGAATACGCCATGCTGAAATCGTTCATCGATATCGGCATCGCCCAGGCGCTGCGCGAGGCAGACGATGAAACGACCATGCCGCAACTTACGGTCGAAGTGGCGAGCATGTCTGTGCGCATCGCAGAGATCGAGCGGGTGCTCGACCGGACTTTGTTCACAGCGTGCGCCGCGTACGCCTATGCGCGCCATGCAGCGCTCGGCACCAAAAAGCCCGACGAAGTCATCGCGGCAGAGGCCCGCGCGGCGTTCGAGCGCCAGCGCTCGCTTGCCCTGGACGCGCTGTCATGAGCGCCGAAGATTTCGCCCCGCGCGCGCATTCGCTCTGGCGGATGCGCATGGCGCATTTGCAGCAGCGCTTCAGCTTCTTCTGGAAGCTTGTGCTTGCAACCACGTTCGGCGGGGCGGTGATCGTCGCGCAGCTCGTGCTGTCCGCCCAAAGCTGGACCCTTGCGACCCAGTGCCTGGGCGCAAGATTGCTTGTCCTGCTCGGAAGCATGTCGGGACAGGACCTGAAGATGAACATCGCGCTTGCCGGTCACCGGGCAACCGTGCTGGCGCGGACCGTCGCATCCGACCCGCTCTGGGTCGAGCATTACGACCGGCTGCTCAACATGTTGGCGCTCGGCGCATTGCTTGGCTTCGGGGGCGGGCTGTTCGTCGTCTGGGGCATTCGTCGCACCATGGCCCAGCAGGGCCGCGAGACGCTCGGTGATCGCTTGCTTGGCGGTACCGCACTGGTCGAAGAGCATGAGCTTGCCGCGCTCACCATCGCGCAGGCAGGCAGCGACGCGCTGACCATCGGGCCGGTGCCAATCCCGCGTCGCATCGAGACGCGGCACTTCGCCTTTCTCGGCACGACCGGCAGCGGCAAGACCACCGTGCTGCGCCAGATGCTCGACGGGATCGAGGCGCGCGGCGAAGCCGCCCTGGTTTATGACACCAGCGGCGAGTTCATCGCGCATTACTACCGGCCCGAGCGCGGCGACGTGATCCTCAATCCGTTCGATGCGCGCTGCGCGCACTGGACCCCGTTCGATGAAATCTCGCATCCCGCCGACGCCGACCGCATTGCGCGCCAGCTTGTGTCTGAGACCGGCAGCCAGGACGACGACGTCTGGCTGGAAACGAGCCGCATCCTCGTCGCCAATATGCTCCGGTCGCTCTGGGCCGAAGGCAACCGGACGCTGGAGGCATTGCTCGAAGCCTTGCAGGTGAAATCGAAGGAGCAGTTGAAGGCGTGGCTAGGCCATACCTCATCGGCACGGACCTTTGCCGACGATGCCGACCGCGCGACCGGCAGCGTGCTGTTCATGCTCGCCAAGGCGGCGAACCTGATCCAGTTCCTGCGGATCGAAGCCGAAGGGGTGGAGCGCTTCGCTTTTCGCAACTTCATTGCGGGCCTCGACAACTGGTCGGGTGCGAAGCCGTGGATCTTCGTGCCGCGCAAGGAGGATTATTTCGAGGCGGCAAAGCCGTTGATGGCGTGCTGGCTCGAATGCGCGGCGAGCGCGGTCCTCGGGCTGACGCCTTCGCCCGAACGCCGGATATGGTTCGTGCTCGACGAACTGGCCGACTTGCCGCGCGTCGAGAATCTGGCGCGGCTCCTGCCCGAGGGGCGCAAGTTCGGCGCGGCGATCGTGCTGACCTTTCAGGCGCTGGGTCAGATGCGCAATCGCTATGGCGCAAACATCGCCGAGGCCATGCTCGCGTGCTGCAACACCAAGCTGTTCCTGCAGACCGTTGACCGCGAGACACGGCAATGGGCGAGCCAGACCATCGGCGATTGCGAGATCGAAATTCGTGTCGCGACCGACACGCTGAGCAGCGGCACCGACATGCCGCGCACGACCATCGCGACCCAACGTAGCTTCCGCGCCGCCGTGCTCGAAAGCGAATTACGTCTGGCGCCGCATCAGGGCTATCTGTTGTTGCCCGACGGGTTGCCCGTCGCGCGCATCGGCTTGACCGCCGATCATATCGCCAGGCGTGGCGACCCGCGCCAGCCGGGCTATGTTGCGGGCGACCCGCAAGGGACCTTGTGGAGCCGCGTCAGCGAGATTGCGCGCAACGCGATGCCCGATGCCAAGCCCGGTCCAGTTTGATGGTTGCCACGGTGAGCGCGCTGAGCAGCGCAGGCCAGGCGTCCAGCTATTACGAGGCCGACGATTATTACGCCGAGGGTGGCTTGTCGCCCTCCGAATGGTTCGGTGCGGGGGCCGACGCGCTCGGGCTGAAGGGCGAGGTCGACCGCAATACGTTCCGAAGCTTGCTTGAGGGTCAGGTCGCAGGTGGACAGCTCGGGACGATGCGCGACGGCAAGAACGAGCATCGCCCGGGATGGGATGTCACCTTCAGCGCGCCAAAGTCTGTGTCGGTCATGGCGCTGGTCGCGGGCGACAAACGCGTCGTCTCTGCACACGCCGCCGCCGTGAAGGTCGCGCTTGCCCATGTCGAAAAGCACATGGCGGCGACGCGCGTCCGCAACGGCGCGGAGGTCTCGCGTGAGGCAACCGGCAATCTTGCGGTGGCGACTTTTCGACACGAGACGAGCCGCGCGCAGGACCCGCAGCTTCATAGTCATGCCGTGATCCTCAACGCGACGCAGGACAAGGACGGCATCTGGCGCAGCCTTGAGCCGCGAGCGCTCTATCAGCTTCAAAAGCAGATCGGCGCGATCTACCGGCAGGAGCTTGCGCATGGCGTTGCATCGCTCGGTTACGCGATCGAGCGCGGCAACGATTCGACATTCAAGATTGTGGGCGTGCCCGAACGCGTCATCGACGCGCTCAGCCAGCGCACCGCTGCGATCGACGCGCGGCTTGCCGAGCGTGGCACCAGTCGCGAGCAGGCAACCGCCGCCGAGAAGCAGATTGCCGCGCTCGATACACGGGACGCCAAGCAGCATTCTGATCACCGGGCACTACGGACAGAATGGCGCGCGACCGCCGACGCCCAGGGGTTCAACAAGGTTGCAAGGGAGGCGCTAGTCAGCGGAGCGCGGGCGTCCGCGTCCGGCTTGGACCAGCCGACCGAGGCTGCATTTGCGCAGCGTGCCGTTGCTTTTGCGACCGCCAAGCTCTCGGAACGCGAGGCCGTATTTGCTGAGGCGACGCTCGCAAGAGAAGCAGGCGATTATGCGTTCGGGCACGTCGGTCACGCGGCAATCGTCGACGCGGTCGATTTAGCCCGTGAGGGCGGTGCACTTGTCCCTCGTACATTTCTCGACAAGCGCGGCGCGGAATTTGCCGGGTTCACGACGCCGCAGGCAATCGAGACCGAGCGAACGATGTTGCGGATCGAAGCCGCTGGCCGGTGGACGGCAACACCGCTTGCAAACCGCATAATAGCAACGGGTATGGTCGAACGTGCAGCGCGGACGTCGGTGCGGTCAGGCCATGTATGGACCGACGATCAGAAGCGCGCGACCGTCGAATTGCTCAGCTCTCGCGACCGCGTTGCAGGTGTGCAGGGCTATGCCGGGACCGCCAAGACCACGACTGTCCTCGCCACCTACGCCCGCGAGGCGGCGAGGCAGGGCTATAGCGTGACCGCGCTTGCCCCGACTGCATCGGCAGCTCTTGTGCTAGGCGAGGCGCTCGGCACGCGGGGCGATACCGTCGCGAGGCATTTGATCGCCCCGCCCAGCGTGGGCAGCAAAGCTGTCTGGGTGGTCGACGAGGCATCGATGCTGTCGGCGCACGACACGGCGCGTTTGCTGACTTCTGCTGAGAAGGCAGGCGCGCGAGTTGTGCTTGTCGGCGACGTGAAGCAGCTCGGCTCGGTCGGCGCTGGCGCTGCCTTTGCGCAACTTCAATCCGCAGGCATGCCGACGGCCCAACTTGCTGAGATCGTGCGCCAGACAAACTTGCTAACCCGGGAGGCGGTCGAAGCATCGATCGAGGGCGACGCCCGCAATGCGCTTGCCGCGCTGGATCGTGGCGGTGGCAGGATCGTCGAAGCCGCCGACCGCGACAGCCGCTTTGCGGCGATAGCCAAAGACTATGCAGCAAGAGACGCGGACCTCAGGTCCAGAACGCTCGTGATCGAGCCATCACGCGAGGGCCGCGATGCGCTGACCGCGCAAATACGGGCGGCCCTTAGCGACACCGGCGCTTTGACCGGCCCCCATATTGAAATGCGCAGCCTCGTTCCGAAATCGCTTACCCGAGCCGAGGCACGCGATCCATCAAGCTATGAACGCGGCGACGTCGTGCGCTTCACCCGCGACTATGCCGACAAAGGCGTGTCGCGCGGCACCGCTTGGCAGGTCGAGTCCGTAGACGTAGCGAAGGCTGCGATCAGCCTTCGCGGCCAAGATGGAGAAACCGTCGACTGGCGCTTGCGGCAATGGGGTGCGGGCAAGACCGAGGCCTTCGAGGTGCAGCCGCTGCAATTGAAGACCGGCGACCGCATTCAATTTACGCGCAACGACCGCGATGCAGGGCGGTTCAATGGGCTTCGCGGCACCGTGACTGGCGTAGATGCGTTGGAACGAACGGCGACTGTGTCGCTGGCGAACGGCCGGAAGCAGGCGCTCTCTCTCGACACGCCGCGCGATCAGCATATTCGCCATGGCTATGTAGAAACGGCCTTTGCGGCGCAGGGGCGCACCGCAGACCATGTGTTAATCCACGCCGACAGCAAGGCTACCAGTCTTGTCGATCAGAAGATGCTTTACGTAGCCGTGTCGCGGGCGCGCAGCAGCGCCGCGATCTTCACGGATGACCGGGCAAAACTGATTTATGCTATAAGGGAACGGGCGGGCGAAAGGCAGGTCGCGAGCAATAATGCCGCGTCGTTGAATCAAGCCGCGCAAAAGTCGCAGACAGCAGGCCTTGGATAACTCCTACCGAGATTCAGCTGTTCGGTATTGGCATCAAATCAGTCAGGAATGCCGATCCCGGTGACACACCCGTGACGAGCAAATGCTGCCGCGCCCGAGTTGCTGCGACATAGAGCAATTGGCGCTCTGTCTCATAAATGTCGTTGAGTTCGCCCTCGTCAGACGCCGCTGCGATGCGGGGGCCGAAAGGTAGAATGTCTTCGTCGCATGCCATCACGACCACTGCCTTGAATTCGAGCCCTTTGGCCAGGTGCATCACAGCAAGCTGGAGATTGGCATCGAGGCCGTCCGTCGCGGTGCGTGCGCGGCCAAGCAGGTCGGCATCGCGCACGAATATACCGATCTCGCTCCCCTCAATCCCGTCAGCCAAGGCGTCTTTGACGAAGAGACGAACACGCTCGGCTTCCTCCGCGACGGTGGCAGCGATGACGACGACAGGCGCAGGCCCCTCGAATACCGATACCGTTCCGCTTCGCTCCTCCTCATTGCCATCGACGTCGCGAATGGCGGGCGGCAGCAGGCCATCGGCAACCGCGCGAATTTGCCGCGAGGTGCGGTAGCAGACCTTGAGCGTTGCCGAGCGGCCACGGACATCGATGCCCAGCGAGGTCCATGAGAAAGGATGTTGAAAAATGCGCTGGCCGAGGTCACCGGCGAAGAACAGTGCATTTTCGCCGCCGGCGTCGAGTGCCGCCAGCATCGTCAATTCTGCGGGGCCAAGGTCCTGTGCCTCATCCACGACAATGTAGGCGAACGGCTTGGCCGCCAATCCGCTATAGTGCGCAGCCACTGCACGGGCGACCTGCGCACGCGTCATGAGGTCGCGGTCGGACAGGCCTTTCGCCACCGCTTCGAACACGGGCCAGAGCCGAGCACGTTGCTTCGGCCCCAGGGGCGCGCGGTGGCCGAGGCGCGGAACGCGGGCGTAGGCGTCGAGGTCGCAGATGCCCCACGCATCGATGACGTTCGTCCATTCGGATTCAAGAAAGCGTGGCGCAAAGCCCCGCACATCGCCCGACGCAGCCGCAGATGCGATCAATTCGGCGATGACGGACGCGCTTGCGATGCGCGGCCTTCGGCCATGCATGAGCTGAAATAATTCGTCTGCCACCGACGCCCAGTCGGCGACCGTAATACGGGGCACGATACCGCCGGTTTCGGGAGCCAGCACGCGGAGCTTCGCCGCGAGTTGCGTCGCAAGCGGTTCGGAAAAGGTGGTCAGCAGAGCGCGCGCCGACGGGTTAGCGCGCGCGAGCGACACCGCACGGTGCAGCGCGACGACAGTCTTGCCCGTGCCCGCCGAACCCGAAACACGCGCGGGTCCGTTGAACCGCCGCGCAACCACAGCGGCTTGCGACGGGTGCAGGAAAACGCTCCATTTGTCCCAAGGGTAATCGAGTGCCTGGCGCAGTTCTTCCTCGCCCGTGACGAGCCGGATACGGCGTTGCGTATCGGGATGCGTGAGCGGGTCTGCCGTCGGCGGCGCAGGCGGCACGACCAATCGGCCCGTATCAGCGTATTGCAGCAGTGCTTCGGCGGCTTCCGCAGGAAGATGCGCCGCGATATCTAGAAAATCGTCTTCGGTTGCCGATCGAATGTCGGCAAGCCAATCGGTCGGCGCGCCGATTGAGAGCAGCGCGGCCTCGTCGAGCTTCGCGAACAGAGGCGTTGGCAAAGACGCGGTTGGCGCAACGACTGGCTCGACGTAGGGCAGCGCCAGTTCTTCGACGCGCTCGCGCACCTCGACGATCTGCATTGCGCCCGTCGTCGGGTGTGCTTCGATCCGCCGCCGTTCGGCCCAGGCATAGGCCTTATCGTGGTGATCGACATAGGCGACCAGCATTGATGCAGCCGTCTTGTGCACGATCAGGCGCAGGTCGCGACCGACGCGAACCGACCAGAAGTTCGCATCCTTCGAATTGTCGATGCGATGCATCTGCAAGCCGGGCGCGGTGGCGTCGATTTGCAGATCGACGACAGTCGTCTTCACCGCCTTCGCATCGTTGGCCGGCAGCCGCGCTAGTGCAGCAGTGAAGCTGTCGGCGAGGAGGAGATTCATTGCTTCTCGCTACCGGACCGTTCGAGCTTGGGCCGTGATGCACGGATAGACAATCCGTTTGGGCATCCGACCAGAAAAGCGGAAACCCGTGTTGGAGATGTCCCAAGCTCGGCCAGGATGCTTCCCCATGCCGGGCAGTGTTACCTGCTTCTTATCGTTCCAGAGGTCATGCCAGACGGTCCAGATGTAAATGTGCTCGAGCTCCTCGATTGCCCTGCGGTTACCCTTCCCACTCGCTGTTCGGTAAGCTCCAAAATCCACTGAACCGATACTGAGGCTCGTGCTGCCCTGTTCAGCTCTGATTTCATTTACCTTCCAGTGCTTCCGGAATCGAGCAGTCAGGTCGTTCGTGATTCCGACATAGAGGATTCGGTCAGCCTGGGAGTTGCGTCGGTCGTTTCGGACGACGGCGTAGAGGCAGCCACCAACTGGCTTTTCATCCTCGTCGAAAACAATTTTCCCATCTTTCGCAAGCAGCTTCGGTTCGGACCAGTGAACTGTGACCGGCTTGTATAGTGGATTGCCTGCCGAGTTTTCATATTCCGATACGTCGACATCATATTCGATCAGTTTTAGCTTCGCCATTTCAGATACCCCCTTAAACCCGATACACCTTCATCACTTCATCCCCGAAATGATTGATCACCTTCACGGCAATCGCCCCTGATTTCGGGCGGTCGAAGGGGCGCGAGGTATCGCTGTAAAGCGTCGCCCAGGCATCTTCGTCGATTTCGGCCCGCAGCGCGATTTTCAGGAATTTGTATGGGTCGTTCGCGCCGAGGAAATAGGCGTGGCGGACGAAGAAGCTTTCCTCGTTGTAATCGGTGTCGATGAACCAGGCGGCGACGTCGCGGGTGTCGCCCGAACGGATATCGCCAGTGTTGGGGTCGTAGACGTCGACGCCGTTGACCTTGACCTTCAGGCACCCGTCCTCGGCATCGATCACATCGATGTCAGGTTCGCCAAAGATGACGAAGAGGTTGCCCTTGCCGGTGTTCTTGAGTTCACCCGCCATGTGCAGATCGGGGTTCATCCGCGCCTTCAGGATAGGGAGCGGCCCCAGCCGGTCGAGTTCGGCGGAATGCGCGTCGTAGTTGAAGGCGACCGCGATCATCACGTCGAAACCCGTATCGACCGCTTCGCGGGCGGCGGCGGTCAAGTCATTGCGGACCAGCGTCCCGTACTCGGGGCCGATCAGTACGGCGGCGCGGCGGACCAGCTCGCCTTCCATGAAGCGCGCTTCGGCACCGATCCACTTTCCCGGCCACGGCGTCACGCTGTCAAAGACGATTTTGTCGCCTTTTGACGACTGGTGGACGCCCGCCGATTTGAGATGCTCAATCACCACTTGCGCGAAATCGACCTTCGGCGCGACGGTCCGTTTGCGGCGACCCTCGGCAGCGTCGAGTGCGTCGGCCAGATCGTCGGCCTGGTCGGAAGCAACGATGCGGTGCGGGGACAGGCTCTCGACGGTGAACGGGCCGGCGACGCGGACCTTGCCGGTGTCAGTATAGGGCCGGTCGTAAAGCAACTCGACATCGGCAGCGGCGGCAATGGCGGCGTCTATTTCACGCTGGCGGGCGATGCGTTCCTTCCACCATTCTTCGTGCAAATCTGAAGCGAGTTTAAATCGTTCGGTCGGGCGCTTGCCCTCATACTGAAAGACTTCCAACTCCATAAATTGTGCGCCTGGGAAACCGCTTACGTTCTTCTGATGCTCCGTGAGTTCACGGGGCACCTCCCATTCTTCCCAAGTTACCGCGAACGAACGATTCATCGCCTTGCGAAGCGGCTCTAATGTCGCCTCGAATTTGTCCCAAATGTCATCGATGCGTACATTGTTTGCGATTGATTTAAGCGTGATGTGCGGGACGCGGTCGTAAACGAAGCCTTGGCGCAGATCTCCATTGTATGTGCGGTCCGGCGCTGGCGGCCGCTGAGTCAACGCAGCTTCCTTCGACGCACCCGCCGCGCTGTCAGCGAGAAGATACCAAGGATATCGCGCCGCCATGAGGCGCGTGCGCGCGAGCGCCAGCGCCACCCTCGATGTGTCAATGGTGATCCAACGCCGCCCCCATTGCTCAGCAACAAACGCGGTCGTGCCCGACCCACAGGTCGGATCGAGCACGAGATCGCCGGGATCGGTGGCCATGAGAAGACAACGTTGAATGACTTTAACCGTCGTCTGGACGACGTACGTCTTGTCCTGTTCCGCTGTACCCATGGTGTCTTGCCAAAGGTTGGGAATCGACAGAGCGGCAAAATCGTCGAAAAAGATTTTGTAATTTGCGAACCCTGCCGTCGGAAAGAGACGACCTGCTTTTTTAAGGCGGTTCATTCCTACCGAATTTGTTTTCCATCCGCCCTTTTTAATTCGAATGTTGCGTCCCTCCAACTCGAAATCAAACAAAGTGGACGCGCTTGATGTTTGTGATGTGAGTGGTCCGCCCAGAAAAACGCGAGCACCTTTTGGCAATAAGGACGGATCCGCAACCTCCGTCTTTAGAACAGGGCGGCATCGACCGTCGCTCAGTTGGACCGAGCGATAGCGTGCTCCCGATCCTTCGGAAAGCATCTTTTCATTGTAAAGAGGTCGATACTTAAGGCGATCAATATCAACTGAATACCAGATCACATAATCGGAGACGTTGTCGATATATGCCTGACCCATTCCTCCGCTTTTTTTTGTGGTGATCAAACTGACAAAATTCCGATCACCAAAGATCTCGTCCATTACTCCGCGAACACGGTGGATGTTTTCGTCACTGATCTGCACGAAGATACTGCCACTTTCGGTAAGCAGGTCGCGCATCACGGTCAGGCGGTCGCGCAGGTAGGTGAGGTAGCTGTGGATGCCGTCGCGCCAGGTGTCGCGAAACGCCTTCACCTGTTCGGGTTCGCGGCTGATGTCGGTCTGCTTGCCGTCCTTGACGTCGCGGCTCTGCGTTGAGACCTGCCAGTTCGAATTGAACTTGATGCCATAGGGCGGGTCGAAATAGATCGCCTGCACCTTGCCCTTCAGCCGCTCACGCTCGGCCAGGCTCGCCATCACTTGAAGGCTGTCGCCCAGGATCATGCGGTTCGACCAATGCTGGTCATGCTGATAAAAATCGCTCGCCGCGTCGGGGGGCACGCCGTTGAAATCGGCGAACAGATCGGGCGCATCCGCTTTCGCCGCTGCCCCCTTCGCCGACTGACGCTTCAGGTCTTCGATGATCGCCTTCGGGTGGATCTTCTCTTGAATATACAGCGGCGGCGTCTGGACGATCAGGTCGGACCAGTCCTGATTGTCCTTCCCGCGCCACACCAATTGCGCGTCGCCAATTTCGAGGCGACCGGACGCGGCCAGCTCGGCAATCTGCGCTTCGCTGATCTTCAGATACATGCCGTTCCACACGATCTGCGGATCGCGGTCGGGATCGCGGTCGCGCGTCGCACCCTCAGGCAACGGCTTTTCACGCGGGTAAGCCATCGGCGGGCGCGGGCTATGGTCCTCTTCGCGCTGAAAAAACGACTGCATCTCCGCCGTCGGAATATTCAGCCGCGTATCGCCATGCTGAAGCGCATCGACTTGCTTCGGTCCGAGTGGGGCACGGGCCATCAGGCGGGGACTTTCTGTGACAGAGTATCAATGAAGGTGGCGAATTCTGCCTGGATGTCGAACACTTCGCGAAACTCTCCAAACGCCCAGCGACCATGCGACCCGAGTGCATTGACGCCGGGTACCCACAAAGTGTGCATGGTATCGGCCTTCACCTGCGCGTCGATGCCGCGATAGCCCTTGGTTTCAAGCACGGCCGTCAGGGGTTCGTCTTCGCCCGTATCGATGTGGACGAGGAAATCGGGAACGTAACGCTTGGCGACGCGACCGAGGCGGTAAGGGATATCGAAGTTCATTCCCTGATTTTTGGCGTAGCTCAACACGCGCGGGTGGCCTTCGAGAACGCGCGCCAGTTCCGCCTCCCACTCGCTGTCGAGGGTAACATGGCTGACATGGCTGCGGCGCCGGTCGGTCGTCCAGACTGCCTTGGTCGTCTGAAAGTTGACTGACGCGGTTGAGCCGGTTGGATCATAGGGATCGAGCACTGCGCGCGCCGGGGGCGTTTCGTTGCGCTCGCCGACACCACGAATGATAGCGTTGGCGATCAGCTCGCAGGCGGTATCCGCGATCTGGGCATACAGCACCGCCCCGAGCTGCACGCCGCCGGAAAGCTGGAGATAGCCCTCTTCGAGCCAGCGGCGACAGATTTTCTGAATCTGCATGAACAAGTGCTGGCGCGGAAACCCGTCCTCGTCGCGAAAACGCGTGTAGAGTAGGTGTTTCGCGAGGTGAAAACTGATTTCCGACGGGCGATAGCGCGACAGGACTTCCGGCGTCAGCGTAATGCCTTCGCCGACAATTCCCTCCATCCGCACTTCGCACGGGCCGACCTCGACCGGCGTCAGTCGCCAGCGGCTGTCTTCGGTAAAGGTCGCCGTCAGCGTATCGCCGGGCAAATCCACCCGGAACCCCTCGACGCGCGGGAACGTGATTTCCAGCGCTGCGCGTTCGCGCAATGCGCGCACATGCGTGGCGTTCTTCGGCTTGGTCGGCGGCGCGCTGACCGCCTTGCCAGTAAAGGCGAACGGGATGCCCATGACCTGGGCGTATTCGACGTCGAATTTGTCAGCTTCGTTAAGGTCGTACGACAAGCGCCGCAAACCGCGACCGACGACCTGCTCGCACAGCAACTGCGTTCCAAAGGCGCGGACACCGAGAATATGCGTGACGGTATTGGCGTCCCACCCTTCGGTCAGCATCGACACCGAGACGACGCAGCGGACCTGCTCCCCCAGTCGCCCCTTGCGCCCGACCGTGTTCATCACTTCGCGCAGGATTTCGCCGTCGGTCGGCTCGCCCGCAGCGGCCCCGGCCTCGTGCTTACGTGCTTCTTTGAAGGCCGCAATCTCGGCTTCGGCGATATCCTTGAAGGCTTTGTCGAGCGCCTCTCCCGACTCAATCTGTCGGCTATCGATCAACAGCGTGTTCGGCCGGGCAATCGGCTGACCATAGTCGTCGTAATTGCGGAACAGGGGCAGCGCGCCCGGATGGAAGTTACGGTCTTCGGCGATGGTATCGCCGTCGTCGGGGTCGCGTTCGAAACCCGCGATCCAATCATACACCAGCCGCGAGATCGCGGTGTTCTGACACACGACGATGAAGACAGGCGGCACATCGATTGCCTCCGCCGCCCAGGCCGCATGGTATTCCTCATAATTGCTGTAGAGCGCGTGCAGCGCGGTCATCAGCATTGGAGGCAGGTCGAGCGGATGCTTGGTCCGAAGTACCGCCTTGCCGATATGCTTCCACAGGTCGCGGTAGACCGGTTCGTCAGCGAGAGCGAGATTGTCAGCGACGGGAACGCGAGGCAGCTTGACGATGCCGCACTCAATCGCGTCCATCAGGCTGAAATCGCTGACCACCCACGGGAACAGCGTTCCTTCCTGATACCCTGAGCCACGCAGAAAGAACGGCGTTGCCGACAGGTCGTAGACGGCACGGACGCCGACCTTGCGTTTGAGGGCTTCAATCCCGCTGATCCACAGGCGAGCGGCTTCGTTGTTCTCTTTCGCCTCATTGTCGCGCTCGCGCTGCTCGTCTTCGGTCAGTTGCCGCTCGCGATAGCAATGATGCGCTTCATCGTTGAGAACGAGGACGTTCTTGAACGACAGGAGCTTGCCGCATGCGCGATCGAGCATTGCGCCATCGGTTTCCTTGGTCGTGATCGGCTCCGGATCATTGCCCTGCAGGAACGCGCGACCCGTCTTCGATATGGCCAGCGTCTCACGATGCTGGAACGCATGGTAATTGGTGATAACGACGGTAGCGCGCCGAAGGTCGCCGAGCAGACCCTTCGGCACGATCTCACGCGTGTCGTAATAGTTTTCCGGGTGCTCGGGCTGGAGCACCTGTAGCCGGTCCTTGATGGTGATCCCGGGCGTGACAATGAGGAAAGCGCGGCTGTAGCGATCAGACCCCGGCGTGCGCACGGCGTTGAGCGTCTGCCAGGCAATGATCATTGCCATGACGGTCGTCTTACCCGCGCCGGTGGCCATTTTGAGCGCGAGGCGGAGCAGTTCGGGATTGGCATCGGCGTTGCGTGCTTCGATGTCGCGCCACAAATGGGCGTACTGTTTGCGACTGCGCGCAACCTCGGTCAGCCAAATCAGCGTTTCGACGGCTTCGATTTGGCAAAAAAACGGTCGTTGATTGGCGAAGTCGTGATGCCGCCAATGTTCGAGCAGCGATTGTGTCGTGGGGGTCACGCCCCATTCAGTGGTGCCGGGCAGATCGCGCCAAGCGTCGACATGCCCCCTTATTTCGTTGATCAGTGAATTGTCGTCGTACGTTTCGAGGTCCAGCGTCGCTTGAGCGCCGCCGCTCCGTCGCCGTGACTTCGGTACGGCGACAACGAACTTCGATGGCCGCCGCCCCGGAACAGACGGCAAATCGAGCGGCTGACCGTGCTCATCGAGCGGATGAAAGCAATCGGGCTTCGCATAAGGCGAATTCAGGATCGGCTGATCGTAAAACCCCATGTATTGCCCCGCTGACGTCTACCGCCCGGGCGGGCTCGACTGAATGACTGATACGGTGGACTTGCGAAGGACTCAACTGGCGTGCTGCCCTTCGGGCGACCCGCTCTATGCGCTGCGCGCACCGAGCCTGTAGTCTCGGCCCATGCGGGTGACGATCGGGAGCAGGGGATGATGAGCGGGAAGGGTTGTTGTCGCGCTCTTTCCCGCGCTGCGCGCTCCTGAGGGCGCGGTGTGTTCGGGCTGACCCGCTGGCGCTCTCGCCTCTCGACTTGCCGGGTGAACGCCGGACGCGCTTTCGCTTCGACGGCGGTGCTGCACCTTTGGTGCAACGGCCTTGTCGTGCGCTCGGCTTGCCGGCACGTCACCCGTCAGCGTCGCGCCGTGCGAGGGCACCGATGTTAATGATCCGCTTGCGCGGCTCTTTTAGCACCTGACCGGCGCTGTTCCTGTTGAGCAGGAACGCCAAGGGCTTTGCCCTCTCGTTCCCTAAACCGAAATAGACACCCCCGTGTGGCGGGCGGTACCCGCTGGCCCGCGCCAGGGCATCGATTTCGGTTTTCCCTCCCCCTCCCATCCTCGCCGGAAGGCAGGCCGCATGCCGCAGGCAGTGCGGCTTTCAGCCGAAGGGAAGGAAGGTTCGATGACCGACTTGCTGTTGCAATACCGGGCGTGCGGCGCGGAGTGCCGCGACGACTATCTGCGCAGCGTGGCCCATGACAACGGGTTGCCGCTGGCATGTGTTCGGAAGATTGCCGACCGGCTTGGCGAGCGCGAGGATTTCGGGGCGCTAGTCTTGATTTGTGAAGAGCGACGGGGGCGGGTGCAGTGAGTGCGCGACAGCGCGAGCGCGTTGCGGCGGTTGGCGACTCAGATCAGATGATGATTGCGGGCGTGCAGCCGGTCAGCCTTGGTGAGCGGCTGACATGGGCGGCGCAGCAGCCGATGCAGCCGAAACGGGTGCAGCGTCCGCTCGACGTGGGGTTTTGGGACCCGATGCGGGATCAACTGGAGATGTTTTGACAGCTGGCTTCGCTTCAACTTCAAGAGCCGAGGGTTGCATGCTATGCGCACCGGCAGTTTCGCGACCCATTTTCGATCATTCGCGCTTTGCGCCGTCGAACTTGTAAGCGGTCAGTGGCCAAATCTGTCGCGGGATATGTCTGGAATTTGAAGTACTGTTCGGGCCATGCCGGGTCGGGCATAGACTGAGTGAATTATTTGAGTCGGTTGCTGTTGAACTCGCCGCGCTATCTTTGCGGAAGAAGGAGAGGGGGAATGCGGGGTTTTCGACTGATCCGTGCGGTGGGTACTTTCGAGATGCGCGATCGCCGATCGGTTCACGGCGCAGGCTATCGTCAATCTGAGTTGCTTGATGTGGAATTCGCACCGACAGCCGATGGATCGACCGGTTCATGGGTATCGGTAGTTATCGGCCGAAACGGCGTCGGCAAGAGCCGTATTCTGGCGGGTATAGCCGAGGTGTTCGAATATCTCGGCGATAGGCCGCGGCTACGCCGCGATGGACTAATGGTAGAGCGTATCGAATATATGATGGACGATCGACATTGCGTGGTTGAGATCGACGAGCACCGAGTTATCCGCGCAACTGTTAACGGCTCCGACTGGGCCGCCGAACGCCTCCCATTGCCAGAAAAGATCATCGCGCTAACTACGACGCCGTTCGACAAATTTCGCATTTCACGCTCCATACAGCGCATGCCAGATGGCAAGGAGCCGGACGACCTGGATCGCTACGCCTATCTCGGATTGCGCGATCGCACGGGTCGAGCTTCGACGACGGCCGCGATTTTCCGCGCACTCGAGGGATTGTTCGAAGCATCTGGGTCCAGCGACGAACGTCGTGTTCGTATTGCTGATGTATTCGAATTTCTCGGCTATACGCCTCGTATCGATGTTCGGTATGAGATAGCTGCCGGAGAAGGAAGACGACGACTCGAACAAATTGTTAGCGGACACCCAATCGACGACACTTACGTTTCGGACTCACCGCTGAGGTCGCCTCGCCCGCTTGATCGGATACTACGCGATAAGGAAGGCTTAGAGCGCCTTCGAGAAATGGGAGGCGAGGTACTTGACCGGCTGCACGATGGCCGTGGGTTCAATCTACACGCGGATTTCGAAAGCAGGTCAAAAGATGACGGCTTCTTTCGGCGCGTTCAGATACTGCGACGGGCTGGCCTGATCACCATGAAGTCGGTTGTGGTAGAACGACGCAGCGACAACACACAACTCGATCTGCGGTTGGCGAGTTCCGGCGAATTGGGCATCGTCACCGGGTTTCTCGGCGTGGCGTCAGTGATCCGCAACAACAGCCTCGTCTTTGTCGACGAGCCCGAAATTAGTCTGCACCCCGAATGGCAGACGAGATATGTAGACCTGCTGACGGACACATTCGCTAACTATCGCGGCTGCCACTTCGTGCTCGCCACGCACTCGCCCTTGATCCTGTCCGACATCAATCCGGAGGCGTCAAACGTCGTCTCGCTGGATCCGGATCGCCGGAAGGTCGAAAGCGCGCGTGCCTTCGCCGGCAAGTCGTATGACTTTCTGCTCGCGACCGCTTTTGACGAACCCGGTAACAATAATATGTATCTGAAGGAAGAGATCATAAAGGCGCTCCGCCTCGCTGCTGACGGTAAGGTGCAGTCCGAGGAGTTTGCAACAGCGTTGAGCGTTCTGACGGACATTTTGCCGAAGCTCGACCAACAGAGCCCAGTCGCCCAATTGATCGGTGAACTTCAGGACGTTTCGGTATTCGAGACGGCACAATGATCGCCGAACCAATCATGTATTGTCCGGCTGACAAGGAGCTGGTCGATGCCTTCGATGCACTGGCCCGTCCCGCGAAAGACCCCAGCTACTGGTCGGACGGCGCGCTTACCGCACTAAAGGCGCGGGTGAAGGCTTTTTATATCGCAGCCCAGGGATCGCGCTGCTGCTATTGCGACCGCCACCAAGCGACGGAGAACCATCGCGCATGGGACGTAGAGCACGTGGCGGACCGCAGCAAATATCCTTGGTTCATGTTCACGGCGAGGAATCTTGCTGCGTCCTGCCCCGATTGTAACACAGCGAAGAGCGCAAAGGAGACGCTGACGACGCCGGGACGAAAAACCTATCCAAAGGGCTCTGCCGATTTCCGAATCGTCCATCCGCATTTTGATAGTTTGGCTGACCATGTTCATCGGCTTGGCCATATCTATGTCCCGAAATCGTTGAAGGGAAAGCATACCATCGTGATGTGCGATCTCCTTCGGTTCGCAGAGAAATATATTGATTGGAAGAACAGCGCGACCGACACCAGGTTTGAGGCTGAGGTCAACGCAGCTTTTGGCAACGATGGAATGATGGGCCAGGCGGCGGTCGCGGACATCGTTGCCAAACTGCCCAAAGGTCCCGTGCCATAGCCTGAAAAGTTGGCGTCTCGCGATAACACTGAGCCCAGTGACGGCTCGAATGCTCCCCAACGAAGGGCAGCTGTCCGATATCAGTGGCCTGCTGGCTGACGGTCGGCTTTCGGCCCAAAGGTGGTTGTGCAAATCGAGCGAAAAAGGTAGCCTTAAAAGGTCCTAGATTGGCAAAAGGTCGGCAGTTCGGTCTCAGCAAAGTACCAAATGGGCACATTGCTGGGGCCACGCCTCAGACTCGAGTTCAAAAACCGACGCAATTCAGCGCCTTACGCGATGAATTCGAGTCTCTCTCGGGCACCATTTGTTCTTTTCGGGGTTTCCCGAAAATGCTCGAAAAACCCCAGAAAAGCGCCGATAATCTGGCTGTGGCGTCCACTTTGATCCCTTACGATTTGCTGAAATCCAGCGACCATCTGGGGCCACGGTTGGGGCCACGAACATTAACGCAAAAAGCCGTGGCCCCACCATGCCGCTGACTGACATCGCGCGTCCGCTAATCGGAATCGCGACCAGCGTCGTCATGCCGGCACTGGATGCAATTGCGTCAACGCCATTCTTGGCCGCTGCAGCACATGCCGAACGATTGGTTTGCAGGCTTCAAGCACAACAAGCAACATAAGCCCAAGGCCAGCGGCTAACGCCATATCAAGCCATGCAATCGATCCGAACTTCAGCAGCGATTGCGCGCGCGGCCAGAACAGGATCACGGCGGTGATCGCAACGACTGCGAAGACCACATAGCGCAGCGCCGCATTGTGTCGATTGAATGCTTTGCCGAGCGACGCGCTAAAGGACCGATTG
Organism: Sphingomonas sp.; assembly: GCA_031429555.1. Classification (GTDB taxonomy): domain Bacteria; phylum Pseudomonadota; class Alphaproteobacteria; order Sphingomonadales; family Sphingomonadaceae; genus Sphingomonas_O. The sequence continues at coordinate 22,102 of JANOZQ010000203.1, forward strand.
ACGAGAATTAGCGCGAGAATTTCTGCGACGAGCGCAAAGAATATCAATGCACGAACTTCTGTTTCGGGCATGCCGCCCGATGTTTCCATGAAAAATACAGCTGCAAGCATGATGAAGGCAACGAACCCCTGAAACACACTCCACGCGACCATGGGAAAGGAGAACAACGGCTCGTCCGGATCGCGCGGTGGGCGATCCATGATATTGACTTCATCGCGTTCGGCCTCAAATACGAGCGCGCAGACTGGATCGATCACCATTTCGAGCAGCGCGATGTGGATTGGCCCGAATAGGATCGGCAAACCGAAGAACAACGGCAAAAGCGCAAGGCCCGCAATTGGCACGTGCACCGCAAAAATGAACGCCATCGCTTTGCGAATATTGTCATAAATGCGCCGACCGAGACGGACCGAGAGGACGATTGAGCCGAAATCGTCGTCGAGCAGGACAATCGCCGATGCTTCGCGCGCGACATCGGTGCCGCGCTTGCCCATCGCAATGCCAATATGCGCAGCTTTCAGCGACGGCGCATCATTGACCCCGTCACCTGTCATGGCGACAATTGCGCCGCCTGCCTTGAATGCCTCGACGATGCGCAATTTCTGTTCGGGCATGATACGGGCAAACACGGTGACAGTTTTCAGACGTTCGGCCAGTTGTGCGTCATCGAGCGCATTCAGATCGGAGCCCGTCAGAACGTCGCCATTGGCAATGCCCGCCTGCGTTGCAATCGAGCGAGCAGTCGCGGCGTGGTCGCCGGTTATCATAACCACGCGGATGCCGGCGCTGCGGCATTCGGCAACTGCTGCCCTTACAGAGGACCGTAGTGGATCGGCCAAACCTACGAGACCTGTCAGCGCGTAATGATAGTCAGATTGCGTCGCTCTCCACTGTCGATCTGGCGGCGTCGCGGTCGCGACTGCCAGCACACGGATGCCACGCGTCGCCATCGCTTCCAGGGCAGTCATCATGGAAGCACGGGTGTCGGGTGCCAGACGACATAATTTTGCAATGGCCTCCGGCGCGCCCTTGGCCGCGATCGTCAGGTGGTCGTGATCCTCCCAAACATTCGACATCGCGAGCAGTTCAGGGCGCAGTGCGAAAGCGTGGACCAGATTGCGATGCGCTCGTGGAATGTTGCCAACAGCTTTGTCGGCTTCTTGCAGTGCAATCTCCATAGGATCAGCGGGATCGACAGCACTGGCCAGGAATGCTGTTTTTATCAAAGTGTGGAATGCAGCAGCCGCTGGTTTGTCCGGCGCAGGAGCAGTCGCGTCTCCAGACGGCAGCCAGAGTTCCGCAACCGACATCCGGTTTTCGGTCAGGGTTCCGGTTTTGTCGGTGCACAGAACGGTAGCAGAACCTAATGTTTCGATGGCGGCTGCGCGTCGGGTCAGCACGCCGACCTTGCCGATCCGCCACGCGCCCATCGCAAGGAACACTGTCAGAACGACGGGAAATTCCTCGGGCAGCATCGCCATGCCGATTGCGATCCCAGCGAGCACAGCCTCGATCCAGCCGCCACGCAATAATCCATAAAGCATCACCACAAGAAGCGCGACGGCAATGCCACCAATTGCGCACCACATAACAATGCGCGCCGTTTCACGTTGAAGGCGCGGGGCCTCTGTATCAAGCGTCGCAAGTGATTGACCGATACGACCGATCTCGCTACGGGAACCTGTTGCTGAAACAAGCGCCAATCCACTGCCCCGCGTCACGAGCGAGCCCGAATAAACATAGGGCAGCTTATCGCCGCCAGGACGGTGTGGCTTATCAATGTCGCTGGCCAACCCCGCAATTTTGTCGACAGAAAGCGACTCTCCCGTCAACAGCGATTCATCCGTTTGCACATCGCGCGCCTCAACGAGCATTGCATCCGCCGCAACACGATCGCCCTGTTCGAGTACGAGCAGATCATCGCGAACGACCTCGCGCCCAGCAATCGCCACACGCTTTCCGCCGCGGATGACCAACGCGCGCGGCGACGACAGATCGCGCATTGCTTCCAGCACATTTTCGGTTCGCGCTTGCTGGATGATGGTCACCCCTATGGAAAAGGTTGCGAACCCCAAGAGGATCAGAGCCTCACCCAAATCACCGAGCAACAGATAAGCAATGCCGCCGACCATCAAAAGCGCCAGCATAGGCTCGCGCACGACTTCCAGCGCAATTTGCAAAATCGAGCGACCACCGGCACGTGGCAGCTCGTTAGGGCCGTCTGCAATCAAACGTGCTAACGCTTCCACAGCCGAAAGCCCCTGGGCGTCAGATCGGATTGCTTGGGTCACTTTCGTAACCGAGCCACGACAGTGACAAAAAACGCGGTGGACCAGCCCAGCAATATGACACCGTTGATCCCTTCGATGGCGCCAACCAGCCGCCAAGGCCGCGCCATTTCAGAGTCACCGAAACCGATGCTGGCGTAAGTGATTGTCGAGTAATACACAGCGGCTTCAAGCGTTTTGACGGCATCGATGATGAGATAGAGCGCAGCGTAAAGCCAGATTTCGATCCCGTGCAGCGTGAACAGCGCCAATACGATGATCAAAATCAGAAATGCTCTTTTCACCGAAAAATGATGATGCTCTTCCGCCGCTTTCGTATCGATTTGTAGCCCCCGGGCGAGGCCGGTAATTCCGGCCCCGTGGATCAGAACCGTAATGACGACCATGATCGTCGCAAGGATCAGCTGGATCATCATGGTATTCGAACCCTGTCACATTTGCGACCGTCTCATCCGGCATTATCGTGATGTTAGCGGTTCTTGTTCTGGCAAATTAGGTTCGGAATCTACGCATCTCGATGCTTCGGCTGTGCCTTAGATTCGAACATTGGCGGCGGGTCCGCTGCGTCCACTGCGTAGATTCCGAGCCTAGCGCACAACTCGATGCCATATGCAGAATAGCATTGGCGATCAAAAGTGCGGATCTAACGAGCCTGGAAGGGCTTAAAAAGTGGAGCGCGTCATGTCTGAAAACAATCATTGCTCGTTCGTAGTGCCCACAGACTACGCAAGTTCCTCGCGTAAGTTTCGTGTTATGGCATTTGCTGCGATTGGAGCCGCTACGTTGCTAACAAGCTGTGCGGATACGCTCGACCAACGATCAGACTATTCCTACCGCCAATATGATCACAACCGACCAGACCCTGCTTATGGCGGCTACGATGCCGGGCGCTATTATCGCGATGATGCCCGGTACAGGGAGCGCGGCATGAACCGTAACGACCGCATCTATCGCGGCAATGACGGGCGTTATTATTGTCGGCGCAATGATGGCACGACGGGCTTGATCCTCGGGGCCATCGCAGGCGGGGTTTTGGGTAACGTCATCGCGCCCGGTGACTCGAAAACGCTTGGCACGGTGCTTGGGGCGGGCGGTGGCGCGGTGATTGGCCGGTCAATCGGACGCAACGGTGCGCGATGCCGATAGTGGCACAAAAAAAGGGGCCCAGCTGATGCTTGTTTCGCATGGCGCCCTGATATTGGTCATCGACGGTGGGAAAATGTCGCTTTTTCGCAACCGCGGCAAAGACTTTGCGGCTGATCTGGAACTGGTCGAAAAGGGCGCGAAACACGCCGCCAATACAGCTGACCTTGGCACCGACAAACCCGGGCGCAGCTTCAGCTCGACAGGTCTGTTGCGCAGTGCGCATCAGTCCACTGACTTCCATCAAGCAGAGGAAGATGTTTTCGCCGCTGCCGCCACCGAAAAACTAAATGGTCTGGCAAAACAATCGAACCTCGATTTTATCGTTGTCGCCGCGCCACATGTGCTGGGCGTTATGCGTCAACATTACAGCACCGACTTCCGCAAGCGCTTGGTCGCCGAAATCAACAAGGACTATGCCGGTCGATCCGTAGCAGATATCGCAGAACTCCTCCGCCATCATGAGGCATGACGCGATACGATAAGCGCGTCCAAGCGCTTGCCGTCGGGCTTTCGGCGCTGGCGGGCTATGTCGATGCGCTAGGATTCATCCATCTCGGCGGGTATTTCGTTTCGTTCATGAGCGGAAATTCGACGCGGCTGGGCGTGGGTCTTGTCGAGCGCGCGCATAGTGCCGCGGTTGCGTCCGGACTGATAGGATTGTTCGTCGCCGGAGTCATTATCGGCTCGCTCGTCGGACGCCATGCGCGCGGGCACCGCCGCTTCTCTGTGCTGATCGTTGTTACAGTGGCCCTGTCAGCAGCAGCCGCATTGAATGAGACGGGCGCTGCCACCGCAGCAGTCATCTTGATGGTGATCGCGATGGGGGCCGAAAATGCAGTGTTCGAACGCGACGGCGAAGTGCATATCGGGTTGACCTATATGACCGGAACGCTGGTCAAATTCGGCCAGCGTTTGGCCGATGCCGCGTCTGGCGGTCCACGGTTCGCGTGGTCGCCCTATCTTTTCCTTTGGCTGGGACTTGTCGGCGGCGCAGTCGGAGGCGCCGTGACTTTTGCGCATTTAGGATTGAGTGGCCTTTGGCGCGCAGCAGGTTTTGCGCTGCTGCTAGCAATTGCGGCGATGCTAACAAATGAAAACGACCGTGTGGTTTAAGCAAAGCCCTAGGTAGTTTCCGTCGCTACTTTGAATCTGAAATCTCGGGCAGTTGCATTGGTGATGCATGACCGGCGCAATTTTCTCGCGATCTCAACAGCGGCCGCAGTTTTGCCGCTTTCGGCGTGTGCAGGGAATGATTTGACCGGCTATGATGCAGCGGCATTTCGCATTCGATCGCCGATGCCCACAAACCCCGATTTCGAAGCGCTGGTGCGATATGCGACGCTCGCGCCGAATGGCCACAACACGCAGCCTTGGGGCTTTGCCGAGTTACCGAACGGGGCACGAATACGTCCTGACCTTGCACGCCGCACGTCCGTAGTCGATCCTGACGACCATCACCTTTTCGTCAGTCTGGGATGTGCTGCGGAAAATTTCGTTATTGCAAGTGGCGCGCATGGCCGGCCCGGCGAAATGCAATTTATAGACGAAGGCAACGGGCGTATTGACATTGATCTGACGCGCGGTGCGCCGAAAACGAATGCGCTTTATCAAGCCATTCCCCTGCGCCAATCGACGCGGTCCAATTACGACACGCGTGCCGTTTCGACCGCACATCTGACGCTGCTTGCTGAAGCGGCGCGGATTGAAGGGGTAACGCTGAAGTTTATCACGAACCGGCAGAAGCAGGAGGACGTGCTCGATTTTTTGGTGCGAGGCAACAATGCCCAGATGGACGACCCGCGCTTCGTTCGCGAGCTTCGCGACTGGATCCGCTTCAATCCAGAACAAGCGATTTCGACAGGCGATGGGCTGTTCAGCAAATGCTCGGGTAATCCCGCGATCCCGACATGGGTCGGTAAACGCTTCTTTGGAACGGTGTTCAAGAAGGATACAGAAGACAAGAAATACACGGACCAGATGCGGTCGTCAGCAGGGGTCGCGGTATTCATCGGTGACAAGGCGGACAAAGATCATTGGATCCGGGTTGGTCGCAGCTTTCAACGGTTTGCACTTCAAGCAACAGCGCTCGGCGTCCGCCATGCCATGATCAACCAGCCGATCGAAGTGCCCGCCGTCCGCACCGAATTCGCGCGTTGGCTGGGGGTGGACGAAGCGCGTCCCGATCTTGTCGTCCGGTTTGGCTATGCCTCGCCGATGCCGATGTCGATGCGTCGCCCCGTACGATCAGTTATCATTCGGGCCTAGGCAAGCCTTGCGGATCGAGCCGACGGAGTACAGCGGGCAGTAGATCGGGCAAATCATCGGCAATCAGCCCGGGTCCGAATGCCGTCGCCGCTGCACCGTGCATCCAGACGCCTGCCGCAGCCGCCATGAATGGTTGCATTCCCCGTGCCATCAACCCGAGAATAATGCCGCCCAGAACGTCACCTGACCCGGCGGTCGCCAGTGCGGGCGGGGCATTGCGATTGATGATGCAACGGCCATCGGGGGCAGCGATGACTGTTTCCCGGCCTTTAAGCACGATTACGGCGCCGCTGTCCTGCGCAGCTGCTGTGGCACGTTCAATTCTGGTGCCTTTGGTATCGAAAATTCGCGCAAACTCGCCTTCGTGCGGTGTCAGCACGACATGGCCGCCCGTTATAGAAAAAAGGCCAGCAGGATCTTCGGCAAAACAGGTCAGAGCATCGGCATCAAGAACTGTTGGCAGCCCCGTATTGAGCGTCACGAGCGTATGCTCGCGGGTGTGCCCGGTAACGCCAGCTCCCGGTCCGATCAGGAGTGCGGAAAAGCTGTTCTTCCGAATTAGTAGCTCCAAATCATTCGCACCCGCCAGAGCGTGAACCATGATGCTGGTCAGCGCCGTCGCATAAATCGGAAAAGCGATTTCAGGGACGGCAACGGTCGTTAACCCGGCGCCGATGCGCGCTGCGGCACGCGCTGCCAGTCGCGCCGCGCCTGTCATTGGATAACCGCCAATTACCAGTGCATGACCACGATTAAATTTATGCGCGTCGTTTGACAATTTCGGGAAGCAATCAAGCCAAAGGCGGGGATCGTTTTCGACGCCATTATGCACAGCCAGCCACCTTTAGGAATGCGCTGCGTAAAGCAGTCGACCCATGCCGAGTTGATCCAGCACTGGTCCCAGACTGGCATTCGACACGGCAAAGCACCCTTGGCTGCGTCCGAGCATTCCTGTTTTTGTTGCAATTTCGGGCGTCACATACCGTGCGGCGTGGACAACAATCGCCCGGCTTTCGGCATTGCAGTTTTCAGCATCCATACCGGTAAGCCGCATCGAACGGCCATGCTGTCCGGCATATTCCGCACCGGTAACATAAGCGCCAACTGACGACGCAAATGATCCGGACTGATTGGAAAATCTCGATGCCCAGCCCGTATGCGCAGGATCCGAACCGCGACCGTGTGCAACGAGATATGACCGGGTCGCGCGGGTTGCAACATCGACGATAAACAAACGCGGCATTGAAGAAGGACGAGAAAAATCGACGATACCAATCCTGTCGCCGTCGGTCAGTTGGCGGCGATGTTTGGCAAAGGCGTTCAATGCACCGCGCAACAATTCGGGTGACAATTCAGGATTGACCGAGAATGCGAATGCAGGGCCGGTTGCGGAAATTAAACAGGCCGCGGCAGACGAACCGATGAAATTGCGACGTGATATGTTTAACCCCATTCCAGCCATGTAGGCGGCCTCCCAGACGAGACCTAATCACGCGTGCTCGCGTCGGCTCGCTGCACGTCCGTACTGGCGCGATAAACTGCATATTTTGCCAAGCTAGGTAGTTTCCGACTCTAGCGCTTGGGCACTGGGCTGCCACGACCGCCGATAATAGTCTTCATCTGGAGTTATCGCATGCATTCCGACGACTGGCGTTCTGATCTGACGACGCGGACAGGATTTCGCTTCAGTGTCAGGCCCGCGCAGCCTTCCGATGAGGCCGCGCTCGCCGAATTCTTCACGTACGTCACGCCAGACGATCTTCGGTTCCGGTTTCTTACCGGCCTTAAAACCGTCGACCACGATCGCCTCGCAGCCATGACGAATATTGATCACCGCAAGACCGAAAACTTCCTTGCGTTTGTGGATGGCGAAGCGGAGATAATTGCGACTGCTATGCTGGCCTGTGACGCCGACATGAAGACCGGTGAAGTGGCGATTGTCATCCGGAAAGATTACAAAGCGAAAGGCATTAGCTGGGATTTGCTTACGCATGTTGCCGCTTACGCCAAAGCCAAGGGATTGACGACGATCCAGTCCGTCGAGGCTCGCGACAATCATGCGGCGATCGATATGGAACGCGAAATGGGCTTCACAGCCGGCCCTTATCCCGACGATCCGACACTCGTTCTGGTGCAGAAGCATTTGAGCCAGCATTGATGGCTTTTATTGCCAAGGCCTTTGCTTTGTTTGCCATCCTGACGGTTGACCCGGTTTTTGCGCAAGCGCCGCCGACACAGGTCGATGGTGCCATCGAAGAACTAAAACCCGGCGGGTATCTTTGGGCTCCCGATATTGCGCCGCAGGGGCCGGTAACGGTGATCGTAAGCCTCGCCACGCAACGGGCCTATGCCTATCGCAACGGCGCGCCCATCGGCGTTTCGACTGTTTCGACGGGAGCCCCGGGTCACGAAACCCCGACGGGAGTCTTTGTTATCCTGCAAAAGGCCGTGAAGCACAGGTCGAACAAATACAGTAACGCACCGATGCCATTCATGCAGCGCCTGACGTGGGATGGTATTGCCATGCACGCAGGCAAATTGCCGGGCTATCCCGCGTCACACGGGTGCATCCGGCTCCCGTCTGCTTTTGCGAAATTGTTGTTCGGGATCACTAAACTCGGCCTGACAGTGGTAATCACCGATAATCCGCTCGCGCCCGAAATTGTGGCATCGCCGGGGCTTCTGGACAACGTGCCATCCGACGAACGTGTCGTTTCGCAAGCCTATCGCTGGCAACCGCAGAAAGCGCCAAAGGGACCGGTCACGATCATCGTAAGCGGCCGTGACCGGCGCATTGTCGTCTTGCGAAACGGCGTCGAGATCGGTTCAAGTGCCATCGCTATTGATGGCCCGGTTATGACCACCGAAGCCTTCACGTTGAATAGTGTCGACAGTGGTGGTGCCCATTGGCTGCGATTGCCTTTGCCGGGCCAAGCGACACAATCTGCTGCCGAAATGACGCCAGCTGAACATGCGCGCGGCCATTTTCCCGAAGCGTTTCGTAAAAACATTCTCGGCATCATCGAACCTGGAACAACGCTCTTGGTCACACGCGACTCAATCAAAAGCTCGGGCACCGGAACTCGTTTGACCGTCATCGCGGAGGAGAGGCCATGAGTGCCATACGCAATACTTCGCTTCCATTGGCGGGGGCGGTCGGCGCGATTGGCCTGACAGCAGCATTTACCGCAAAAAAGCGGTTCGTCGCACGGCTCGACGCCCTCGATGAACGGCTGGCCAACGTCCAAGGGCAGCCCCAAGCGAGAACGGACCTCCCGTCAGCAGTGAAGGCAATTGCCCGGCTGTCGGGTGTCAGCGACGAACATCCAACGCAATATGTCGATCTTCGCCAAACCGGGACGATGTGGTTCAAACCTGGCGGAACATCTCAGTCTTTCACCGCCCGTCAGAGAAATGGGACGTCGAGTTCGGGATTTGTCTGGCGAGCTAAAATCGGTCCGCTCGGTGCGATGTCGGTGGTCGATTCCTTTGTCGATGATTGTGGATTTCTCGAGGCCCGTCTGTTCAATGTATTTCCGATGGCCCGGATTGATGGAACGGCCGATCTCAATCAGGGCGAAGCCCTGCGCTATCTCGCCGAGCTGCCGCTAAACCCGGACGCGATGCTGTTCGATCATGCCCTCGAATGGTTTGTAAACGACGAGCAGAGCATCACTGTCGCCACAGGCACGGGTGCGTCACGCGCAGAAATTGTGTTCGGACTCGACGATGCAGGACTGATCAGGACAGCAAGCGCTGTATCGCGGGTTTATGGCCAAACCGGCAAATCTTATCCGTGGCACGGTCGGTTTTGGGACTATCAGGAAACGAACGGACGCCTCATTCCGATGCAGGCAGAGGTCGCGTGGGTAATCGACGGGAAAGACTTCATTTATTGGCGCGGCAAGATCGAAAGCTGGATTCCGGTCATGGCAAAGACAGTCGCTAGGTAGTTTCCGAGGGTTTCAGGCCAAGCCCGATTTTGGGCATTGTGATCAAACTTCCTCGAACCCGGAGATCATTATGTCACATGACGACCAACTGCAGAAAGCCGTTCTTGCCGAGTTGAACTGGGAACCCAGCATAACCGCCGCCCACATCGGTGTTGCTGCTGACAATGGCACGGTAACCCTGACAGGCCATGTTCAGAGCTATGGACAGAAGCACGCTGCCGAAATGGCAACGGGCCGCGTCAAGGGCGTGAAAGCCATTGCCGAGGAAATCGAAGTGCGGCTTCCGTTCGAGATCAAGCGCGATGATGCCGACATTGCAACAGCGGCGGTCAACCGTCTTGCTTGGGACATAGGCACGCCACGCGATGCCGTTAAGGTCAAGGTTCAAGACGGCTTGGTGACGTTGTCAGGCGAAGTCGAATGGCATTTCCAGAAAGAAACCGCTGCGCGCGAAGTCCGCAATCTGATGGGCGTAACCGGCGTTTCAAACCAGATCACAATTAAGCCTCGCGTCAATACCGCGCATCTGCAAGACGATATCCAGCTTGCGCTGCACCGGTCAATCTTCTTCCAGCCTGAAAATGTGCACGTCACTGCACAGGACGGTCGCGTCAAGCTGACCGGCACCGTCAGTTCGTGGACGGATCGCCAGACAGCCGGATGGACGGCATGGGCAGCGCCGGGCGCGACAGAGGTCGAAAACGACCTGATCGTCGCCTGACCCCTTACGCTCGACGTTCAGCCTTTCGGGACAGCTCTGAACGTCGGGCGTATCCGCACAATTTCAGGAAAATCCTCGATGACCTACCACACCCTATTGGTGCACCTGAAACTCGGGCATTCAAATGAAGACTTGTTGCGGGTTGCATCGGACCTGGCGGATAGATTCGGGGCCAAAGTAATCGGCATCGCGGCCTGTCAGCCAGCGGCGGGGATTTATTCGGACGGGTATGATCAGGGTACATTGATTGCGCTGGACCGAAATGAAATCGATACCGAGATCAAGGACGCGGAGACCGAGTTCCGCGCTGCATTTGCCGGTCGCCCCACCGTTATCGAATGGCAAGCCGCGTCCATATTCGAGTCCGTTGCCAGTTATGTCGGACGGGCCTGTCGTATGGCTGATCTCGTCATCACGAGCGGCTTGTCGCTGGACCCTCATGACAGTGCGCGACCCGAAAAGCCCGGCGAAATCGTCATGCAGGCCGGACGTCCCGTTCTGGTTGTTCCACGCACAGCCAACATTCTAAAGCTGGACCATATTGTCGTTGCGTGGAAAAACACGCGCGAAGCACGGCGTGCTGCCGCCGACGCGATCCCGCTTCTAAGACTGGCTACGCGTGTGACTTTGCTGGAGCTTGGCCATGAAAAAGAACACACTTCGGTGACCAAACAGTTGGATGAAGTCTTGACGTGGTTAAATACACATGGCGTCGTCGCTAATCCAAAATTCGTTGCGCTTGCAAAAGGCGATGACTCCTATCAGCTTGATGCTGTTGTCCAAGAACTCGGCACTGATATTCTTGTCGCCGGGGCGTATGGGCATAGCCGGCTCCGCGAATGGGTGTTTGGAGGCATAACGCGCGACCTGACGCTTCAGGCCGAGTATTGCACGCTGCTCTCTCACTGAATATCCTGCTCTGCCAGCGCTGCAATCACGCCTGAATCGAGATCGAGCCGCGCACGGAATGCCGCCAGCTTCGGATACGGCTTCAGGCTCCCGGGCATCAGGTCTGCTGTCCGCGCCAGCATGTAGAGATACGCATCGGCAATCGTCCGTCGCCCGAACAACAGCCATGGCCCGTCACCCATTGCGGCATCGAGAAACGCATATTGCGGAACAAGCCGTTCAAAGGTCACGCGTTCCAGTTCGGGATAATTGTTATCGTCGGATAAAAATCGTTGCGGTGCAAAATGCGGTGTCCAGTCCGAATGCACTTCACCGACCATAAAGCCCAGTGCTTCGGCGACGCGGGCACGCTCGATCAAGTCACTACCACCCAGTTCGGACTTCGGCGCAAGATCAGCAAGCAACGGCAGGATGGCGGCAGCTTCGGTTAGGATACTCCCATCTTCGAGCACCAATGCGGGCACTTTACCGTGCGCATTGATGGCGAGATAGGCAGGCAATCGGCTTCCGCCTGAACGCATCACCTCAATCTCAATGTCGAGCCCGGTCCATTTGATAACGATATGCGGTGCAAGCGCACAGGTATCAGGCATGGTGTAGAGTTTCATGACGGCAGGGTTTCGGTCGTTTTGCCATCATAATGTTCATTGTCCGCATCGGCGTCGGCGCGCGTCGTGTGAACAATGCCATCTCGGTGGTTGGGCGGCGCATAGAGGGTATAAAGCTTGAGCGCGGCGTCACCAGTATTGATGATGTTATGCTGTGTGCCCGCAGGGATGAGGATCGCAAAGCCCGTGCTGATCGCGGTCGTCATACCGTCGAGCACCGCTTCGCCAGAGCCTTGCTCAACACGAAAAAACTGGTCGAGTTTGTGAACTTCCATGCCGATGTCCTCGCCGACTTTCAGCGACATGACCACCAGCTGACAACTCTTCGCCGTGTAGAGCACCGTTCGAAACGTTTCGTTCGCTTCGCTCAGCGTTTCGATATTGCCAACAAACCCCTTCATGGCTTCGCTCCTTGCGCGCAGTGGAGGAGCGTGGATAGCTTTTGTCGTGTAGCGACCGAAGCGTCGGAATCTACTTACTGGACCCGTTTAGCCATTCACTGCACCGCCCCGAGCCGCCCTGCGTCGATTGCCAGCGCCCGTTCAATTGCGTCGACCAGATCGGGCGTAAAGAATGGTTTTTCCAAAACGATTGCGCCCGGGCGAAGTGTCCGAACTTTTTGTCCGTTACCCGTAATAAAAATATGCGGAACGTGGCGCGATTTTGCGATGATGTCGATTGCTGCCAGGCCATTGCCGACGCGCAGGCCCGCATCGACGATCATCAAGTCGGGTTGGCATCGCTCGGCTTCGGTTACTGCAAGTGCTTCGGTTCCTACAATGGCGCAGACGGAATGACCCAAGCCTACGATCGTTTCCTTGAGCAACAGCCCGATCACGGCCTCGTCCTCAACGATCATTACGCGGAGCATTTTGTTCAAAGCTGTCCTCCCCTAGCTACGCCTCGCGTCATGGAACAACGATAGCGGACTATGGTTCTGCAATCGCAGGGTCGGAATCTACTTAGTCTGTGTCAACTTCAAGGGCGACATGTTAACCTTGCCATTCCTGTCAGTGCTCGGCAGCCTTTTTTGGGGAAGCGACGCGTTATGCCGGGGACAACATCAAAGGCAGCCGCCTCATCAAAAATACCTAAACACAGTTTCCCGATTGTCGGCATCGGCGCGTCTGCGGGTGGGCTCGATGCGCTGACCAAGCTGGTGTCGGCACTGCCCACCGATGGCGGCATGGCCTATATTCTCGTCCAGCATCTCGATCCGACGCACAAAAGCATGATGGGGGACCTGCTGTCCGAACACACGACGATGCCAGTTTTGCAGGCGACCGATGGCATGATTGTTGCGCCCGATCATATCTATGTCATTCCGGCGGGTTGTTATCTCGCGGTGAGCAAAGGGGCGCTCGTCCTGTCAAAGCCAACGGCTCCGCACGGCGCGCGTATGCCCGTCGATTTCCTGTTCAGTTCAATGGCAGATGACTGCGGCAACCGCGCCATCGCCGTCATCCTGTCGGGGACGGGAACCGACGCCACGCTCGGCGCCAAAGCCGTGCATGACGCCGGTGGCTTTGTAATTGCGCAAGACGCTGCCGAAGCCCAATTTGACGGGATGCCGAACAGCGTCGTGGCAAGCGGTATTGTTGACGCCGTTCTGACGGTTTCCAAAATGCCAGCGGCGTTGGCAGTCCGCATCAAGGGCGAGAGAGCTAAGCCGACACAGGATCTTCCGGTAACATCAGACGAGGCACTGCCAAAGATCATCGAGCTGTTACGCAAAAATACCGCCCATGACTTTACGCTTTATAAGATGGGCACGCTGCAACGCCGGATCGAGCGACGCATGGCGCTGGCGTCGATTCCAGTCGCCGACATGGCGCATTATCTGACGATGCTCGAAACAGATTCTGCCGAACTGAAGCTGCTCGCAACCGATCTGCTCATCAACGTCACCAGTTTTTTCCGTGATCAAAAGGTGTTCGATTTACTGGCAAAAACCATCGTGCCCGACATCGTGCGCCTGCACACTGAAAACAGGCCGCTGCGTATCTGGATCGCGGGGTGCAGCACGGGCGAGGAGACTTATTCGCTGGCGATGATCTTCGCCGAAGCCATCACTGCGGCGAAGCGCACCATCAAATTGTGCGTTTTCGCGTCCGATGTCGATCCCGATGCTGTCGCGACGGCGCGTGAAGGGCGTTATCCTGACAGCATAGCCACCGATGTGTCGCCCGAACGGCTCGCGCGTTTTTTTGTGAATCAGGATGACGGATACACAGTGGTGCCCGATCTGCGCGCCAATGTCGTTTTCACCATTCAGGATCTGCTCGCCGACCCGCCGTTTTCAAAACTGGACATGGTGTCATGCCGTAATCTGCTGATATATCTTGGCCCCGATGCTCAAGCCAAAGTGATATCGTTGTTCCACTTTGCTTTGCGGCAGGGTGGCATATTGCTGCTCGGCAGTTCGGAAACAATCGGTCATGCCGAAGGCCAGTTTGAAACGATTGCGAAATCCGAACGGATTTATCGGCACATCGGCAAAAGCCGCCTCGGGGCATTCCTGTTTTCGACGAGTGATGGCGACGGCATGCGTGTCCCGCCGCGTGCCGATCAATCCCAATTGCCCATCAGCCATCCCGCTCTGGCCGATCTGTGCAGAAGGCTCGTGCTTGAAAACTATGCCCCTGCGGTGGTGCTGATCAACCGCAAGTTTGAATGCCTTTATTCAATGGGTCCGACCGAACGTTACCTGCGTGTCGCGCCGGGCTATCCAACGCACGATTTGCTGGCGATGGCGACGCCGGGACTGCGCACGAAGCTGCGCGCGGCGATCAATCACGTCAGCCGCAAAAAGCCGCATATCACAGCCGAAGGGGGGCGCGCCAAACATGACGGGCATACGCTGCCGTTTCTGATCGATGTCCGTTCGATACAGCATTACGGTGAGGAATTGCTGCTGATCGGCTTTGTCGATTCTGCGGCGTCGTCGCGGATCACAGGGAAAGCGGATGAGTCCGCTGCCGCGCCGGAGATTGCCGATCTCGAACATGAACTCGATGTCACCCGAGCTGATCTGGCCGCTGCCATTCACGACCTCGAGACTTCGGGCGAGGAGCATCGGGCGGTCAACGAAGAGGCACTTTCGGTCAACGAAGAATATCAGTCGGCCAATGAGGAGTTGCTGACCTCGAAGGAGGAATTGCAATCGCTTAACGAGGAACTGACCGCGCTCAACGGCCAGCTTCAGGAAACGCTAGAACGCCAGCGCACGACGTCTAACGATTTGCAGAATGTCCTTTACAGCACTGACGTCGCCACGCTTTTCCTCGATACCGATCTGAAAATTCGGTTCTTCACGCCTGCGACCAAGGCGCTGTTCAACCTTATTCCCGGCGATGTCGGTCGACCGCTGGCGGACCTTCATGCGTTGTCGGTCGATCCGACACTGACCGACGATGCGACCGCGGT
>JANOZQ010000204.1:0-3182 GCA_031429555.1 Sphingomonas sp.
TTTTCAAGATAATCGCGATTGTCGCTGGCAAACTCTGCCGCCATCGCTGCCGATGCATCCGGATCGCGGCGCAGGTCGAGGATCGCGCTGCGCATCGCAGAGTCTGCCACACGGTAGCGTCCGTCGCTGCCCCGCGTAATCGCCGATGCGGCCCAGCCAAGACCATGCTCGTCGCCATGCTTGGCCACGACACCCAGCCAGCTCTGTTCGACAAACTGGTATAATCCTGTCGCGCTCGACGTCCGCGCCTTGGCATCAGGATTCAGGCTGCTTTCGGCGCGCGCCTGATTGAACAGATAGTTGAAATCGACACCGGTCGCTGACGCAGCGTTGTAGATTGCCTGATGGACAGCGCCCCGCGTGCCCTGTGCCGAAACTGTCGAAACCATGACATATCCCCAAAGTCTTGGGGATCAATCAGCAAGCGCCGTGCCAAAGCGCGGTCTTGCCGTTTATCGCGTTGCCGATCCGCTCCGGTTATAGAGACGAAGACCCACACGGCCGCGCGCTGCTTCCAGCGCCGCCAAACGTTCGCGAGTATCGCGCGTCAGATTTTTGACGCGCTGCTGGGCAAGCTCGACACGGCCAAGCATATCAGCGGCCGTCCGCGCGAGTTCAGGCTGTGTACGCCACGCGCCGACTGCACGGACATCGAAAATCGCCGCACGGAAGCGTTCGCATGCAGCCTCGATGGCGCGTGTGTCGGTCCCGTCCAGCGCAAGGTCGAGCGCAACCTGCGCGCCCGTAAACGCGTCCAGTTCGGCCTGACTCACGCCTCGCGCGCCGGCAGATCGAGCGCAAGCATCGCGGCGGCAAGCCGGTCTGCGTCAACGGTGTAGCTCCCGCTGGCAATTGCCGCGCGAATTTCACCGACGCGGGTTACATCAATGGGAGGCCCTAGCCTGGCGAACCGACCCGCAGGCGTGCTGCTACTTTCAACTTTGGTGTCGCGTTTGCTGTTAACAGGAACAGGCGGCAGCGTCACAACTGGTTTTGTTTCAACTCTGGTTGGTCCCGAATTGGAGATCGGCATTACCATCGTTTTTACTCCTTCTGACTGCGATAACGGTCGGCCGGTGAATTACTTTAGCCTGCCGACCCGAACGCTGCCTGCATCCATTGCTTCACCCATGACGGGGTTGGCGTTCTGCTCGACGCGCACACGGACGCGCTCACCGACCCGCGCCTCGGATTCAGCAATGCCGCTGGTCGTTACCGAGAAACCCGGTGCCACAAAATTTACGCTGACCGGATCACCGCGCTTTATGACAACAGGTGTGTTTGCCACCGTCGCCGCATTGCCCTCGACCAAAACCCGCACCCGCCAGCCCAGCGGCGCGCAACGCACGGTCACGGCACCCATTGCAAGTGTGTCAGCTATTAACACATCCGGACAAGCAGCGAGCTTCAGCCGCCGATCAACGGGCCGAGTACCGGTTCCCGCTGCTTCGGTCGCCCGCGCATCGACCACATCCAAATTCTGGAATGTGCCAGCATGCACGCTGACAGGCGTAAGCATTGCGAGCATTAGGCCGTGTCGGAAAATTGTCATGATGATGTCGCTCCTGATTGTTTGACGGCATTGCAGCACGATCCGTGCCAGCCGTCATAAAGCGGCAAATTCTTGCCGGTGGGCGGCAAAACTCTGCCGCCCACCGACTGGCCCCCACGGCAGAAACGCCCGAAATCCGCCGATACGCAAACTGGCATGACCATTGCTCAACCGATCACGGGACCACGCCAAAGTAACGGCAGGTCGCCATGAAACTTTAGGGCTGACGACAAAATGGCAGACGATCTTTTCGGCATTCATGGGCAAGCGCTGGCGATTCGTTCGCAGCGGCTGTCGATGCTTGCGTCGAACATCGCGAACGCGGCAACGCCCAATTACAAGGCGCGCGACATCGATTTCGCCGCCGCTCTGCGCGGTGAGACGGATGCCATCCGCTATCGTGTGTCCGTCCAGCCTTCGCTTGACGGCAACACGGTCGAATTGCCGACCGAACAGACCGCCTTTGCCGAAAACGCGGTCCAGTATCGCACGACGCTCGCATTCCTCGAAGGCCGCGTCGCCACGATCACCCGCGCACTGAAGGGCGAATGAGCATGAGCGGCATGAACGTCTTTGACATCGCCGGTCGCGCCATGTCGGCGCAGCTTGTGCGCCTGAACACCACGGCCTCGAACATGGCCAACGCCGGTTCGATCTCGGGCAGCGAGAAGGACGCCTTCCGCGCGCTCAAACCGGTCTTTCGCGCCATTGGCAGCGAAGCGGGGATCGCGACCGTCCAAGTCGACCGCGTCATTGCGTCCGACACGCCACCAAAAATGCGTCACGAACCCAATCACCCGCTCGCCGATGCTGACGGCAATGTCTGGGAAGCCGGGGTCGATAGCAATGCGGAGATGGTCGAGATGATCGAGGCCGCGCGGCAATATCAGAACAATGTGCAGGTCCTCGAAACTGCAAAATCCCTCATTCTGGACACCATAAGGATCGGACGATGAACATCGATACCAATAGCATCTCAGCGCTGAATGCCACGACGAAAGCCACCGGCAAGGGAACGCTCGGCCAGTCCGATTTCCTGAAGCTGATGACGACGCAGCTCAACGCCCAAGACCCCCTCAACCCTATGGATAATCAGGCAATGGTCACACAACTTTCGCAGTTTTCAAGCACGGCAGGCATCGCCGAAATCAACGCCTCTCTTAAGGCGATCTCGGCCAAGCTCGAAGGCAGCCGCATCGGCGATGCAGCAACGTGGATCGGCCATGATGCGCTTGTCGCAGGCGATTTCGTCAACCGCGACATGGCTGGCAGCTATTCCGGGCAGGTCAATCTCGACAGCCCTGCCGATGTCGTCACAATCGACCTGCTCGACAGCAACGGCCTGATCGTCAGCAGCCAGACCAACACAAATGCGGGCGCAGGGCCAATCACGTTCAAGTGGGACGGCAAAGGTGAATTTGCGACCGCATCCGGCCAGCTTCGCGTCCGCGTCACGGCGCGTGACTCAAACGGCGGGACAGTGCCGACCACGACCAACGTCTGGACGCCGGTCACTGCCGTCCAGTCCCCGGCAGGCGGCAGCGCCGCGCGGTTGGTCACCCCCAATGGCCTCATTGCCCCCGAAGCCGTGATCACGCTCAGCTAATTGGAGAACACGCATGTCATTCTA
>JANOZQ010000205.1:0-1686 GCA_031429555.1 Sphingomonas sp.
GACGATGCGCGGCGCATCCCCGAATATGTCGCGCGCGCCTATGCCGTCGCGATGTCGGGGCGACCGGGGCCGGTCGTGCTCGCGCTGCCCGAAGACATGCTGTGCGATGTCGTCGAAGCGCTTGACCGCCCACGGCTGAACCCGCCCGAACAGGACCCTGACGGTGCGGCGATGGAAGCGGTGTTTGCGCTGCTCAAGGACGCGGTGGCGCCTATCGCCATTGTCGGCGGCGGTGGATGGGATATCGGCTGCGCGCATTATTTCAGCATTTTTGCGGGGCGGCTCGGCATTCCGGTTGCGGGCGCGTTCCGGCGACAGGATGCGATTGATAACGCATCGCCGGTGTGGGCGGGCAATCTCGGCTATGGCCCCAATCCGAAACTGGTCGAGCGGATCAGGAATTCGGACGTCATCCTGTGTGTCGGCGCGCGATTGGGCGAAGCGACGACCGACGGTTATACGCTGATCACGCCCGATCATCCCGATCAGATATTGGTCCACGTTCACCCCGACCCGACCGAGCTCAACCGCGTCTATCGCGCTGACTTGCCGATCTGCGCCTATCCGCATGAATTCGCTGAAATGGCGGCGCTGTGGACCGACGATGTCATCCCGTTCAAGGACGGGCGAGAGGCGCACAAGGAATGGCTCGACTGGTCGACGCCCAAGCCGTTCGACACGAAACTCGATCTTGGCCTGTGCGTCGCGGCCATGCGCGAGCGGCTTCCGGCGGACACGTTCATCTGCAACGGCGCGGGCAATTTCAGTGGCTGGTGGCATCGTTATTGGCGTTATGGCGGGCCGGTCTGCCAGCTTGCCCCGACGGCAGGGGCAATGGGCTATGGTGTCCCCGCTGCCATCGCCGCCGCAATCCGCTATCCCGACCGCAAAGTCGTCGCGCTGGCAGGCGACGGCGATTTCCTGATGAACGGGCAGGAACTGGCCACCGCGATGCAATATGGCGCAGACATTTTGGTCATCGTGGTCGACAACGGTGCCTACGGCACGATCCGCATGCATCAGGAACGCGAATATCCGACGCGGGTCAGTGGCACCACCCTGACCAATCCCGACTTTGCGGCGCTGGCGCGGGCCTATGGTGGCTGGGCCGAAACGGTCGAGACGACCAAAGCGTTTAAGCCCGCGCTTGACCGTGCCCTGAAGCAAAAGGGGTTGAAGCTTCTCCACCTGAAAACAGATGTCGAGCGTATCTCTGCGGGAACAACGATCAACGCCCTGCGCGCCAGACAATAAAAAGCCGCCCCGGTTTCCCGGGACGGCAATTTTCCGGTGCGACCCGAAAAGTCTAGATTTTGTCGCCGAGTGCGCCCTTGACGCTGCCCGCAACCTGCTGGGCCTTGCCCTTCAGTTCCTGTGCAGCACCTTCGGCTTTGGTATCGGCATCGTTCGAATGCTGCTTGGTCTTGCCAATGGCTTCGTTGACATTGCCTTTGATCTTGTCGGTGAGTTCACCCATCGAATTTCTCCTTATGCGCGGGGGGTTGCGCACGGGAGAAACTGAAAACACCCGATCCGGTTCCGGCCGGAACGACGATCAGCGCGATACGCGTACGCTGACCGCCGCCCTGCGACCCGCCCAACGGGCTAGGCGAGACGGAGGCTGGAATTGCGGCGGCGTAGTGTGCTGCCGACGATGCCGAAACCGAGGATCACCATGCCCCATGT
>JANOZQ010000206.1:0-2462 GCA_031429555.1 Sphingomonas sp.
CCGACGGAGCGCCGTTGCGGAGCTTGGATCGGGACGAAAGTGCAACAGCACGAGCGCCGGCGGTCTCCAGTTCGTCCACTGCTTTACGCTGGTTGCGGGTCGGACGAAGCGCCGCAGCCATGCCGTCGCGGGGCTCGCCACAGTCATCCCTTCATAGCCCGGACGCGCGACAACTGCAATCGGAACCAGCCGCGCGATCCGCCGCCAGTCGCGCCAAAAGTGGAACTGGCCGAGATTATCCGCCCCCATGATCCAGACAAAGCGCCGTTTGGGGTAGCGGCGAATGAGTTTGGCAAGCGTATCTGCCGTAAACCGCGTGCCCATCAGCGCCTCGATATCCGACGCGCTGATGATGCTCCGCTGCGCCATTTTGCGCGCGGATGCCAACCGCGCAGGATAAGGGGCCATGCCTTCGACGGGTTTCAGAGGATTACCCGGCGAAACCAGCCACCAGACCTCGTCAAGACCCATCGCATCAGCAACAAACAGGCTGACCCCGCGGTGGCCGCCATGCGCCGGGTTAAACGAGCCTCCGAGGATGCCGGTAAGGGTCAAAGTGGCGGTTTCCAATCTTCGCGTGCATGCCGGACACGGAGAATCTCAATTGACGCAGTGGTGACGCGATAGAGCAAGAGAAAGTCGGTGCCTTTTACGCTCCATTTGCGCACGCCATCTTCTCCCACTGGCGGTCCGAGATAAGGAAATTTTATAAGTTGCAACGCGCTTTTGACAGCCATTCTTGAAACGGTGTTGGCATAGTCTGGGGCAAAATCCGCAAAATGGTCATCAATTTTGTCAAAGTCACGCTGCGCTGGCCGCGTCCAGATAACGGACGTCATTCAGCGGCGATCGGCCGCGACCGCCGGGCAATCTTGGCCTCGAGCCAGTGCTCCATTTCTTCCTGCGTCAGGGTATCGCCGCGCTCAACCGCATCAATTCCGACCTGAATGAACGCGTCGAAATCGTTCTGCTCGCGTACGGCCGTTTCGATAAGTTTGGCAACGATCCACGCGCGACTTCTGTCGCGCTTCGCAGCCAACGTATCAATCATTTTCAGCACCTCGTCATTGACGCGTGCGGTCACTACATTTGACATCACTCACATGTATCACTTGTATACAAGTGATTCAAGGACGCACTTGCCCCGTCCCGCGCACCAGCCATTTATAGGTCGTCAGCCCCTCGAGCGCGACTGGCCCGCGCGCGTGGAGGCGGCCGGTGGCGATGCCGATTTCGGCACCAAGGCCAAATTCACCACCGTCGGCGAACTGGGTCGAGGCGTTCCACATGACGATGGCGGAATCGACAGCGTTAAGGAAAGTTTCGGCCTTCGCCGCGTCCTCGGTAATGATCGCGTCGCTATGGTGCGAAGCGTGCGCGGCGATGTGTGCCAGCGCGCCATCGAGGCTATCGACGATCTTTACGGCGCAGATTGGTTCGAGATATTCGGTGTCCCAATCCTCGGCGGTCGCTGGCTTTACGCGGGCATCGAGACCTTGAGCGTCGGCATCGCCACGCACTTCGCAGCCGCTGTCGGCCAGTGCGCTGACGACCGCTCTGGCATCTGAAAACCCACGGTCGATCAGCAGCGTCTCCATTGCCCCGCAAATCCCCGGACGGCGCATCTTGGCGTTGACCGCGATCAAGCGCGCCATCGCCGGATCGGCCGCGGCGTCGATATACGTATGGTTGATCCCGTCGAGATGCGCGAGGACGGGAACGCGCGCATCGGCTTGCACGCGCGCCACCAGCGTCTTGCCGCCTCGCGGAATGATGACGTCGATCTTGCCATGCGCTGCAAGCATCGCGCCGACGGCAGCACGATCAGTGGTCGGGACAAGCTGAATTGCATCTGCAGGCAATCCAGCTGCGACCAGTCCGGCCACCAGTGCGTCGTAGATCGCCCGGTTTGTGTTGACCGCTTCGGAGCCTCCACGCAGGATGGCAGCATTGCCCGACATGACGCACAACATGCCCGCATCCGCCGTCACATTGGGGCGGCTTTCATAGATGATCCCGATCACGCCCAAGGGCACGCGGACGCGCGACAGCTTCAAGCCGTTGGGCCGTTCCGATTGCTCGATGATGGCACCAACGGGATCGGGTAAAGCCGCAATCGCCTCGACGGCGGTCGCAATGCCCTCGATCCGCGCACCGTCAACGGTAAGCCGGTCCACCATCGCGGCGGCCATACCACTTGCTTTTGCGGCTGTGAGATCAATAGCATTTGCGGCGATAATCGCATTGCTCGATGTGCGTAGTTGTGCCGCTGCGGCCCGCAGACCGGCGGCTTTCCTTGACGTCGCCATGCCCGACAGCAGCTGCGACGCCGCCCGCGCCCGCGCTGCCATGTCGTCGATCAAGACAACCGCATCCATCAGAAATCGACCTTGTCATAATCGGCGGGCGGCGCGATTACGCCCATGCGCTCGGCCAGCAGCGGCCGGAAACTGGGCCGCGAT
>JANOZQ010000207.1:0-1821 GCA_031429555.1 Sphingomonas sp.
GCAACGCCAATGTCCGGGCGATAGGGGTTTCGTGGGGCTATCATCCGCCCGAAGATTTGCATGCTGCGGGCGCCTATGCCGTCGCCAACCACCCGCGTAACATCATGGAGCATCTATGACTGAACCAGATCCCGCCCGTGCTCGCTTTTTCGCGCTTGGCCTGATCCGGCTGGGCGGCGTTGCAATTGCATTTCTTGGCATTGCCATCATTGCCAAGCGCTTTGTGGAACCGGCTGAAATCATCGGTGGCGGGCTGTTGTTCATTGCCGCGATTGATGTGCTGGTGGTCCCCGTTCTGTTGGCAAAGCGGTGGCGAACGCCGAAGTGAAGCGTTTCTGGAAAACCGTCACGGTTGAAAGCGGCACGATCCTGCTCGATGGGCGGCTAGTCAAAACGCCGGGGCGGATGACGCTCAAATTACCGACACCGCAGCTTGCCGATGCCATGGCCGATGAATGGCGTGCGGTCGGTACGGAAATCAAACCACATGAAATGCCGCTCACCGGCCTTGCCAATTCGGCCATCGAGCGCGCGCCGCCCGCCGAAATGCTCGCGGTTTATGGTGAGATGGACCTGCTTTGCTACCGAGCCGAAAGCCCACCTGAACTGGCTGCGCGCGAGGCCGAAATCTGGAGCCCGTTGCTGGGTTGGGCACAAAAACGGTTCGACATCTCGTTCACTGTGACATCGGGGATCGTCCATGTGGCGCAACCGCCCGAAACCGTGCGACGCCTGGCAGCGGCTGTTGCGGCTTATGATAACTGGCATCGAACCGCGCTGTCGCCGCTGGTCACAATTGGCGGATCATTGGTCGTGGCGCTGATGCTTGCCGAAGGCGCGATTACGGCCGACGCTGCCTTTGACGCCTGTCATCTCGACGAACTTTGGCAGGCCGAACTATGGGGCGAAGACTGGATGGCAACCGATGCCCGCGCCGCGCGACGGGCGGATTTCCTTGGCGCCGCGCGTTTCCTGTCGCTGCTATGACGGCCGCGTCAGCCCGCGGATAAAGCCGATCAGGCTGGTTTGGCGGCTGCGTTTCAACCGTTCTGCCGCGAGGATCGTCTTCACTTCCTCGAAACAACGGTTCACGTCATCGTTGACCAGCACATAGTCATAGCCATCCCAGTGCGCGATCTCGGAAGCGGCACGGCTCATGCGCGCTTCGACCACTTCGGCGCTGTCAGTCGCGCGGCCCGCCAGGCGCCGGTGCAATTCCTCCATCGATGGCGGCAGGATGAAAACGCGGACGACATCGCCGCCAGCCTGCTGGTGCAGCTGCTGCGCGCCCTGCCAGTCAATGTCGAACAGCACATCGTGGCCGCCCGCAAGAATCGCATCGACCGGCGCATGCGGCGTCCCGTAACGATGGCCAAAGACGTGCGCCCATTCGAGAAACTCACCCGCCGCCACCATCGCACGGAAGCGTTCGAGATCGACGAAATGATAATCCTTGCCGTCCATTTCGCCGGGCCGCATCGGGCGCGTTGTCGCGGAAACCGACATTTCAAGGCCCGTGTCCGACGCGAGCAATTTGCGCGCAATCGTTGATTTGCCCGCCCCCGACGGCGACGACAGAACGAAGAGCAGGCCACGGCGGGCAAGTGGGAAGCTGGCGGACATAGTCGCTCCTTCCCCAAAGTGACGCGCGGGTCAACTGCGGCCGGTCATATCCGCAGGGACGACGAGGCGGTCGAACGTCGCGGCATCGACCAGCCCGAGCGCCAGTGCCGCATTGCGAAGTGTCAGTCCCTCATAGTGCGCATGTTTCGCAATCTTCGCAGCATTGTCATAGCCGATTTCGGGTGCAAGCGCGGTCAC
>JANOZQ010000208.1:0-2653 GCA_031429555.1 Sphingomonas sp.
TCGCAGCCAAGGCGGCGGCGAAAGCCATCGGCATGGCCGAGGACATGGTGACCGTGCATCCGATGATGATCGGCGGATCATTCGGGCGGAAGTTCGAAGTCGAGATTGCCGCGCAGGTCGCAGTGC
Organism: Sphingomonas sp.; assembly: GCA_031429555.1. Classification (GTDB taxonomy): domain Bacteria; phylum Pseudomonadota; class Alphaproteobacteria; order Sphingomonadales; family Sphingomonadaceae; genus Sphingomonas_O. The sequence continues at coordinate 127 of JANOZQ010000208.1, forward strand.
TGGCCGAGCGGCTGAAACGTCCGGTACAACTGATCTGGAGCCGCGCCGAGGATATGCGGCAGGATCGCTTTCGCCCCGCTGCCGCTGCGCGGATGACGGGGAAGGTCGGGCCAGCAGGGCAGATCGAGGGGTGGCTGGCGAAGGTTGCCGTGCCCGCAACCATGGCCGAACTTGAAGCGCGGGTCTGGGAAGGCGATCATGCCGATGCAGCGATGCACGGTGCGTATGGGAAGAGTGCGCCGTCTGCTGTCGAGGGCGCGGTGCCGCCCTACGCGTTTGCCAGCTATGCCATCGACCATCATCCCGCCAAGATCGGCGTGCCGACCGGCGACTGGCGGGGACGGGCGCACGGGCTGACCGCATTTTTCACCGAATGTTTTATCGATGAACTGGCCGCCGTCAGTGGCGTCGACCCGTTTTCGGTGCGCATGGCGGCGCTCGGTGGTAATCCGCGCCTCGCCCAATGCCTGTCACGCGCCGCGGCGACGGGCGGTTGGCAGGGCGGCGGCGTGGGTACGGGCCAAGGTCTGGCTTGCCACAGCATGGCCGATAGCCATATCGCAGTTTTTGCCGAGGCGGATCTTGGCGGCACAGGGGGCCGGGTGCGCGTTTCGCGGCTGGTCGCGGTGGTGGATTGCGGACGGGTGATCAATCCCGATATTGTTAAACAGCAGATTGCGGGTGGATTGATGTTCGGAATGGCCGCGGCGACGGGTGCGCCGGTGAATGTGATACGCGGGCTGGCGGGGCCGGTGCGGATGGGCGAACTTGGCCTTCCGCGCCTTGTCGATGCGCCGCGGATCGAGATCGAGCTGTTGAACAGCCCTGCACCGCCGGGGGGCGTGGGGGAACTTGCTGTGCCGCCCGTTGCGCCGGCGATTGCCAATGCGCTCTATGCCGGATCGGGCAAGCGGTATCGCACATTGCCGCTGGTGCTGCGATGATCGTTCCCGCAGACCATCCGCCCGTCACGCCGCGCAAGATTGGTGTGCTGCTCGTCAATCTGGGCACGCCTGACGCGCCCGATGCAAAGAGTGTAAAACGTTACTTAAAAGAGTTTCTGTCGGACCGCCGCGTTGTCGAATTGCCATCATTCCTGTGGCAGCCGATCCTGCGAGGGGTTGTCCTGAATACGCGGCCTAAACAATCCGCCGAAGCCTATGAGCAAGTCTGGATGAAGGACGGATCGCCGCTCGAAGTCATTACGCGCGATCAGGCAACGGCGCTTGCGGGCGCATTTGGCCCTGGCGTAACCGTTGATTACGCGATGCGTTACGGCAAACCGTCGATAGGCGAGCGGTTGAAAGCGATGAAGGACCTCGGCTGCGACCGGATTCTTGTCGCGTCGCTGTATCCGCAATATTCGAGTGCGACGACGGGCACAGTCAACGACAAGCTGTTCGAACAGTTGCAGGACATGCGCTGGCAGCCCGCGCTGCGCACGCTGCCGCCCTATCATGACGATCCGGCCTATATCGCGGCGCTGAAAACGTCGATTGAAACGACGTTGGCCGACATCGATTTCAAACCCGACGCGATCGTCGCCAGTTTCCATTCGATGCCGTTCAGCACGTTGATGAAAGGCGACCCCTATCATTGCCAGTGCCAGAAATCGGCGCGCTTGCTCGGCGAAGCACTGGGGCGTGACCTCGTCGTGAGTTTCCAGTCGAAACTGGGGCGGGCGAAATGGCTTGAACCGTCGACCGAAGCGACGCTGGCGCGGCTGGCAGCGGAGGGGATGAAGAACATCGTCGTCGTCACGCCGGGTTTTTCGGCCGACAATCTCGAAACGCTTGAGGAAATCGCCATCCGCGGTCGCGAGACCTTTATTGAAGGCGGGGGCCAGCAACTGGTCACCGTGCCATGTCTCAATGCCAGTGACGAAGGGGTGGCGATGCTGCGCATTATCCTTGCGCGGGAACTTGAAGGCTGGGTTTCGCCTGCCTAAGCTACTCCGAAAATAGGAGAGAAAGCACATGGCACGAATCGCAATCGTCACCGGCGGCACGCGCGGCATTGGCGAGGCAATCAGCCTAGCCCTGAAAGACATGGGGATCACCGTTGCTGCAAACTACGCGGGCAATGATGACAAGGCGCAGGCTTTTTCAAAAGAACATGGCATCGCCGTCTATAAATGGGATGTCGGCGATCATCAGGCGTGCATCGACGGCTGTGCGCGGGTCGAGGCCGAATTGGGTCCAATTGATATCGTTGTGAATAACGCGGGGATCACGCGCGACGGCGTGCTCGCGCGGATGAGTTTTGATGACTGGAACGACGTTATGCGCGTCAATCTGGGCGGGTGCTTCAATATGGCGAAAGCGACATTCGGGGGCATGCAGGCGCGCGGGTGGGGCCGGATCGTCAATATCGGATCGATCAACGGACAAGCCGGGCAATATGGCCAAGTCAATTATGCCGCCGCGAAATCGGGTATCCACGGCTTTACCAAGGCGCTGGCACAGGAAGGCGCGCGCAAGGGCGTGACCGTCAACGCCATCGCGCCGGGCTATATCGATACCGACAT
>JANOZQ010000209.1:0-2464 GCA_031429555.1 Sphingomonas sp.
TGTTTATGATCCTAGCGGTGATCTCGACCCCGAAAACAAAAACCGCACTCAGGAATCGTTGAACTTTTACGATAACGGGATTGGCAACTGCAAACGGTTGGATAAGTCGTATTATCACTGCTTCTTCTATTAGGTGTGAACGAAGCTCCCAAACTTCCCCTGTATCCACCCCACAGCATCCCCCCAATCATCAATCCTTACATGCGCATCCGCTGCCGGGGGTGTCTTCACGGCAATGAACGGCTCGGCGATCATGTGCAGCCGCCACACGTCGGGGGCGTGTTTGGCGACGCTGGTGTGATGATGCGCCAGATCATCGATGAACACCGTCACGCTCGGCGCGAATTCTGCGACGAGGCGCGCGACGGGGTCGCCTTTGCCGCCCTGGTTGGTTTCGACGCGGTGGGTGATGCCGTGGCCGGTCAGCTGGACCGCGCGCGCGGCGTTGAAGTGATGGCCGAGGTTGGTGAGCACAACGATGTCGGCCTGTTCGGACAGCACATCCAACGCCTCGCGCGCGCCGGGCACCAAAGTCTGCCGGTGCATTTCGGTTTCGAAAAAGCTGTCGAGCAGCGGCCACACATCCTCGCGCGCCACCGCCTTGCCGGTATCGCGATGCTTCAGCGTGTTCGAAAAATCGCCCGCGCCGGGATCGAAATCATAGCCTTTCACATCGCGCACCCAGTCGCCGAAATGGCTGACCATGTGGAGCAACACTTCGTCGCAATCAGTAATGAGGAGAGGGCGGCTCAACGGTTGAGCCTGTCGCGCGTGCCAAGCAAAACACCGGGGGCGACGTCGAGCGCATGGGCACAGGCAATCAAGTCGGGCTCATGCGCCTCAAGAAACGCAATGACGCCATCGAGCAATGCCGGATCATTGATCCGCGACCTTATGTCATCACGTTCCAGCCCGGTCAGCGCCAGAAACCGGTCGGCGCGGCTGGGTTCGTGGAGCACCCAGACGAGTGCGTTCAGCGCCAGTGTGTGCGCATCGTTTGAATCATCACCGTTCATCGCCTAATCCCCGGCAGGTATCGAAAGAGGACCAAGCGCGTGGCAAAGAAGGTGCTCGTTGTCGAGGACAACGAACTCAATCTGCGATTATTCTGCGATCTTCTGCGCGCGCATGATTATGAGGCCGAAGCGGTGCGCGATGGCCGTGAAGCGCTCGACCGCGCGCGAGCGTTTGCGCCCGACCTGATCGTGATGGACATACAGATGCCGCACGTGACGGGGCTGGAACTGACGATCAAGATCCGCGCCGATGCCGAGCTGGCGGGCATTCCGATCATGGCCGTCACCGCCTATGCTGGAAAGGGTGACGAGGAACGTATCCGCGCGGCGGGTGCCGACGCCTATGTGTCGAAACCGATTTCGCTGCTGCGGTTTATTGAGACGGTCGAGGGGTTGGTGAGTCCACTCGTCAGTTAAAGGAGCGTCGTGGCAAAGCCACGTCGTCGGCCGGGCCTTGCCCGCCGTCCGGTCGCGTTTGTCCGCTCAAGCGGACCGCACGGGCGTGGCCGCGCGCAAACGCGACCTACTTAATCTTGGCTTCTTTGAACTCGACATGCTTGCGCACGACGGGGTCGTATTTGCGCATCACCATCTTTTCGGTGGTGTTCGGGCTGCGCGGGTTCTTTTTTGTGGTGTAATAAAAGCCGGTGTCCGCCGTGCTGACGAGCTTGATTTTGACCGTGGTCGGCTTTGCCATGACCTTAAACTTTCGAATCTGAATAGGAAGCCGTGGCCAGTGACGGTGAAGCGGTCGAAAGTCAAGCAGGCCATCACCGTTAACGACCTGTTTACCCTGTTCGGCGCACGATGTGTAATCGGAGCGGCGGGAACAAGTGATGGGCTTAGCAGCAGAGGCAAAATTAGCCGTCAGAGCCGATTTGTGCGACCGGATCGACCAGCTGGCGCGTGAATTACCGCATATCAATGCTTCGAGGCTCGCATTTGCTGTGGACGACATCCGCCGTATTGCCCGAGACAATGATCTGCGACCGTTGGCCGAACTCGCCCGCAGCCTTGAAAATGCCATTGCCGATTCGGGCGGCGCGACGGTCGTTCTCTCTTTCCTCGAAGCGATGGGCGACGCAGCAGGGTGCGAGTGCATCGATCCAGCGGCGGCAGTTTCCTATCTTGCGTCGGTCGGGCTGCGGCTCCACGGCTGACACGCCGTGAATGCTTTCATCCCTGCCCTGATTGCGGTCCTGCTTGCCGAATATGGCGGGCGGGCGTCGCAATTTGCACGGCTCCCCCGGTTGTCTTTGGCAGCAACACTCCTGGGGCTCGCCGTAGGGGCTGCAGCATTTGCGGGGGTCAGCCTTGCGCCTACAATGAATGCTAACGCCCGTGCGCTGATGCTGGGGATTGCCCTCATTCTGACGGGATTTGGTCAGTTTGGAAAAGCATCCACCGGCGATCCACCCTCAACATTTATTGGCACTTTCCTGTTTGTC
>JANOZQ010000210.1:0-4063 GCA_031429555.1 Sphingomonas sp.
CTTCACGGCCTATGATTTTCGCAAGGCCAAGCTCAGCAATATCTGCTTTCGCGGCGTCAAGCTGGCGAACACCGACTGGAGCGGCGCGACCGCGACCGGCATGGGCTTTATCGACAGCGATCTGAGCGGATCGGTCTTCACAGGCGCGATCCTGCGCGGTGCCCTGTTCCGGACAACGACGATGGCCAATGTCGACGCAACGGCTGCCGATTTCAGCGAGGGACGGCTCGATGGCGGGTCAAATGCCAGCATCAGGAATCTGAAGCTCGATCTCGCTAAAATGAACGGCTTCCGCTTCGTGTGCGGTACCCGCGCGGTCGATAGCTGTCCGTTTGATCGCCAAGGGATCAGCGCGCGCAACACCGATTTTTCAGGCGCAGTGTTTGATGGTTTTGCGCTCTGGGGTGCGACAGTCGATGGCGCGCTTTTTGACGGTGCCGATATGGCGATCGAGGACGTCGGGCAGATCATCGGCGGGGCCGAACCCAATGTCATCAACGTCCGTCATGCCGGCATGTCGACGCTGGTAGACGGGCCCGTTGCACTGGCGCTGGCGGGCGCACTGGTCACATCGGGCAGTGTCGCCAGCCAATGCGCCAACCCACCGACCGCGCTGCTGGTGGCATTTTGCGAAGACAAGAGCGGGCAGCTTTTTGCTTTTGATTCCGATGTTGCGCGCTTGATTGCATCGGGACCAGCGCCGAAGAAAAAACTTGTTGTTGCTTTTGAGAACGCTCGCAATGTGTGTTTGACCCAAACGACCGAAAACCGCATTCTCTGTCTGACGCGGGTTTACCGCGCCCGCCGCAACAGTCTGCTGGCAACGACAGCGCCGATGACGTGGATGAAGCGTGCGCAGAAAATATTGTTTGTCCGCAACGATCTGGCGCTTGCATCTGGTGCCACGTTGCAACCATCGTGGCCCGGCGTGGCGCAAGTGCTCGTTCGTCTGTCCCCCTCTTACATGCTGGCGCGGGTCGAGTCGGGCAAAAAAGTCAGCGTGCGAGGATTGGCAACGGGCGCGGCACCGGCAACCTGTTCGATACAGACAGCAACCGCAGCAGGTGGCAGCGGCGTATTTAACGCCCCCGTTTTGCAGCCGGGCAAAAAGCGCCCGGTTAACACGCCGTTGTTCCGCGTGGTTGGCGAACAGGCCATTGTTGCCACCGCACAGGATGACATCATCACGCCCGGCCGCGTTCCGGTTTGTAGCGGCACGGCCCCTTTTGGATCAATGAAACGCTTGCCAATTGATCCGATGACATTTGATACATTGTGGGCATCGACCAACGCCGTCAGTCGCCCCGCATCCGCGCCAGCGCCTGTGGTGTCGATTGCATCCCCGCCGCCACCATCGCAGCGTTAGGCCATTGGCCTGACACGACCATCCGCTTGACTGTCGCACGGTCGGGCGGTGGCCACGGAAGGCCGCTCGCCTGAGCTTTCGCAACGAGCCGTGCGCGCGCGGCGTTCATTTCAGGACTATCGAAAACGATCGCGGGATCGGCAAGCTGATGCGCGGCCATGCTGCCGTCCTCGGCAATGGTCCACAGGGCGCCACCTTTTTCGACCAGCAATTCTGCGATGTCGAGCTGTTCGGCATCCACCGCGAGCCGCACGCGATCAATGCCGAAGCCGTCCGCCCAGCGCGGGTTGGCCCCGTGGCGCAGCAACGTCATAACCGCACCGGCGTGCGAGAAAGCAATTGCGGTTTCCATTGGGTCTTCGCCAGTCGGCAGAGGATCGGGCAACGCCCCGGCTTGCAGCAACTGTTCAGCAAGATCAGGCGTATCGGCAAGTAGAGCGAGCGACAGGGCATTGCCCGGCTTTACGCCATCGGGCGACATGCCAGCCTCAAGCAACATCGCAATGGCTTTCCCGTCACATCGCGAAACGGCAAGCGTCAGCAAATCTCCCGATTGCCCCGTCGGCGCGGCATCCATACGCGGGTCATGCGTCACGACTGTTTTCAGCAAGCGCGGGTCACGCGCCAGCATTGCCCGCGCCTTATCAATCCGCCCGTCGAGGATCGCTTCTGCCACGGCGCGGCCCGATCCACCATTGCTGATGTTGGCCAGCACCTTGATACGGTCAGGCAACACCACCGACGGGCGTTTGCTAAAGCAGATACGGTCCTGTGCGATGCTGCATACCCCCGTAGCGGCGATCAGGATGGCCGCCGCCCCCACCGTCGACGAGAGGCGGCGCTTTGGCAACATGTGTTATCGTCTGCCGAGGCTGCTCAGCACCCAATCCATGCCATGTTTAGCCACCGGATTGTCCGAATACCATGGCTGTCCAGCAGGGCGAACGGCGTTCAACGGAATGCGTGTGCCATAAGCTTCGGGCGCGTCCGCAAGAATAGCACCACGCACGCCGCCAAAGATTGCGCCGATCACACGGTCGCCGCCATCCTGAATTGCGGACAGGACTTCGCCACGAACATAGAATGCCTGAACTTCTGCGGCGCGACTGATCCCTGCTGCCGTTCGTATCCGGTCTGCCGCGCCGATTGTGGCGTCGCTGAGACCCGCCGCATTGAATGTACTGGCGTTGCGTCCGCTCGCGATTGCGGCCGCGGAGGCAAGGCCACCCCCAAGCGAGTGCCCCGTTATCGTCACGTTGGAGTCCGGATTACGGGCAAGGGCGCGTCCGATGATCAGAGCACGGGTATAGTGGTCAGACGACAGGCCGACGCCCTGCCGCAGATTTGCCTGCCAGTCGCTCGCATTGGTCGTTCCGCGAAACGCGACGACATATTCGGCACTTTCGTTGGCGCCTTTGACGTAGACCCGCGCCCGGAATGCACTGGTGGATGACGTCAAATCTTGAGGTCGCAGCCCCAAGCGACCGAGGTCATTCTCCGTGGCAACGCGGTAACCGGCGGGCGGGCTGGCTACGTCATTGTAAACATCTGCTGCCAATTGCGCGAGTTCGCGGGTCGCAGGGGCTGCAACAGCACCAACCGTCTGTGGCGCGACTTGAGCAAACTGCACTGCCGGTTGTGGCTGCGCCCAGACCAATCCCTCGCGTAGTGGTATGCGGCGCGTATCGAGGTCGGCAATCTCAAGGTTGCGCAGGCGAGCAGCAATATCCGCAGCGCCAACCGCGCCCGAACCGCGTAATCCACCATTCACCGCCTCGATCATCGACGCGAATCCCCCAACGGCTGACGATCCAATACCATCAGCGTCCTATCAAAATGCCACATTTCAAAGGGGTCGTCTCTAAACGATTCGTTTAGGCAAACTAAACGATCTGTTGAGCGCGCGGGCCTGATTCTTGTGACATGTTCCGGATACGAAACAGCACAGCCTCAGGAGCATGACATGACCACGATTGCCGCCAACCCCGCCAACAACTTTGCTGCCAATTTCAATCAAGGCATGGATGCTGCGAATTTCGTGATGGCCGCCGGAATCATGGGCAGTTTCATGAAGCCGCTGGGTGCTGGCCCACTCGCGTTCGGGATGCTTCCGGCCTTTTTCAATATCCGCTGCGGCACGATGCCGACAGGCTGCTTTCCAACCAAACCCGTTATCCCCGAGCCACAAGCAAACTGGACAGTGCAGACGACCGGTCAGAGCACGGCCAACATCGACTTGGGCGACGGCTACAAGCTGCAAATCGACGAGCGCAACAGCGAAATGACAATCGTCAACACCGCGACCGGGCAGTCGACGCGGATCTGGGGCGACCCGCACGTTGATGTAAACGGCCAGCACAAGTTCGACTTCTGGGGGACGACGACCTTCACGCTGGCCAACGGGACCAAAGTCACGATCAATACCGAACAGTGGAACGGCAACCCCAACGCCTATGTCGCAAGCCAGGTCGTCATCACCAAAGGTCAAAACGCCATCGTAGTCGACGGCATCAGCCAAAACAAAATCGGCGACTTGTCGATCAGCATGTCAAACAACGGCTATGCCGTCGATGCGGCGCACCGCGACGGTTTCACCATCCACGAAGGCGGCGGCAGCTGGCAGACCGAGTGCGGACGCACCGTGACGCAGGCCGAAGCCAATGTAACCGCCGTTGGTGGTGCCTATGGCCCGGGCAG
>JANOZQ010000211.1:0-4460 GCA_031429555.1 Sphingomonas sp.
GTTGCGGACGACGACTTCGATCGGGATGATCTCGACTTGCCGGATCAGCTGCTCGCGCATGTTCAGGCGACGCATGAAATGGTGCGGAATGCCGATATTGCCGAGCAGCGTGAAGATATGTTCGGAAATGCGGTTGTTGAGAACGCCCTTGCCGTTGATCGTGCCCTTTTTCTGGGCATTGAACGCGGTCGCATCATCCTTGAAATACTGGATCAGGGTGCCGGGTTCTGGCCCTTCATAAAGGATCTTGGCCTTGCCTTCGTAAATCTGGCGGCGGCGGGACATGGGCAGTTCCTAGCGCAGTAAAGAGCAATGCCCCGGCAAACGCGCTGTTAGCGAGCGCGCAGGCCGGGGCTTGAAGCTGGTATAACGAAGCGTGGGCACGTGCGCAATCAAGCCGTATCCACCGAACGGTCATGGTCGGTCGTAAGACGCACGGCTATTCCGCCACGCGTCGGCGCCCCCCAGACTTGTCGACCGGTCAGGAAAACGACCCAGCCCCACGCCGCACCGAGGTGACGCAGGAGCTGGAACGTCACAGGTTCGATAATGGCGGCAAGGAACGCACCGCCCGCGCCGATGCGGTGGCCGGTCCAGTTGCGGTACAACCGGAGCGACCAGAGCAGGTAGAGCAGGTCGATAATGACTTTGACGACCATCGCGATGATGATCGGAACAGCAATGACCAGGTTGCCGGTTGTGATGAAATAAACGAGCAGCCCGAATGCGGCGAGGCCATAAAGCGGCTGGACAGTATCGAGCGCTTTGACGGGCAGCATCGCAGTGCCAAGCGCGCCGAACCGGCGGTTACCGATCATATCGCGGTTCCAATATTGCGTTTGCAGGAAACCGGCGAACCAGCGGCGGCGCTGGCGCAGGAATGGCATCAAGCTGCCCGGCGAATCAGTCGACGCCTGTGCACCGCCGACAACACGAACGGTCCAACCGAGATTCTTGTCATGCGAAAAGCGGTGAATGCGGTGCATGACTTCATAATCCTCGACCAGGCTGTCGGCATCGAACCCGCCGATCCGGATCAGGGCGTTGCGGCGGAATCCGGCGAATGCGCCCGAGATCAGGAGCAAGCTGTTGGTTTCCATCCACGCATAGCGCGACAGGAAATTTCGGACATATTCGTAAGTCTGGAACCACTGGAAAATGCGGCCCGAGATCGTGTTGCCGCAAATCGGGTGCAGAACGCCCGTTGCGGCAGCGAGGTCAGGTTCACTTTCGAACGCATCGCGCATTGCGGAGAGGGCGCCGGGTTCGAGCAGTGTGTCGGCATCGACCGTCAGGATGACGTCGCTGTCGATCAGCGCGATCGCGGTGTTGAGCGCAACAGCTTTGCCGCCGCGGGGGAGGCGGAGCCAACGGAGATTAGGGACGGTCGGACTGTCGGCGGTTTCGCCGACGGCAGGCGTGCTGAAACCGTAAAGGCGGGCGAGAACCGTGGGTGTGTCGTCGTCCGAGCCATCGTCGGCGATCAGGATGTGATCGGGCGGGCTGTCCTGATCATGCAGGGCTTTTACTGTCGCTTCGAGGACGGGCCCTTCGTTGTAGGCTGCGATGATCACGGTGGTAGAAAGTTTGTCGGACGCGCTTCGACTGTGCTCGGCACGAACAGATTTCAAAACCAGTGTTTTGCGGAAAACGAAAGCGAGCAACGCCGTGTCATAAAGGACATAAACCAGCCCGACGGCCCATGCTGCGACGCCCTGGCGGATGAACCCCTGCGCGAACAAGGCGATGAACAGCACGACCGCAAACAGCCAGATTAGCGGCCCGGCGATGTAGCGCGGCGGCGGCGTGAAGCGCGGGGAGATCGCGCGCAAGGTCTGGTCGAGCGAGGGGGGCAAAAGGAGCGTCCGGGGAGGGATATGCGGCGTTGCGATAAGCGGGGCGATAGATACTGGACCCGCGCGCCGCCAGTGCTAAGTTGCCGACAATACCTGAACCGGAGCCGAACATATGCCCGCCCGCTACACCGGCACCGCGATTGCGCTGCACTGGATCATTGCGATCCTGATGATCGTCAACGTGGGACTGGCCTGGGCATGGCCGGTTGCACCCGACGAGGCCGTGCGGCCGTTGATCAACAATCACAAGTCGATCGGGATTACGCTGTTGCTGCTGGTAACGATGCGCTTATTGTGGCGGGTGACGCACCGTCCGCCTGCGCTGCCCGACCACCATCAACCGTGGGAAAAGCGCGCGGCGCATGGCGCGCACATGCTGCTCTATGTCGTGATGTTCGCATTACCGCTGTCGGGCTGGATCATGGATTCGGCGTGGGAAAAAGCGGCGGACAATCCCAATTTCTGGTTCGGCCTTTTCGAATGGCCGCGGATCGGATTTATCATGGGCATGGATGCAGCAAGCAGGAAAGAAGTCCACGGCCTGTTCGGCGAGGTGCACGAGATCGCCGGCTACATTCTCTATTTCCTCGTCATCATCCACATCGGCGGCGCGTTGAAGCACCAGTTCCTTGATAAGGACAAGGAACTGGCGCGGATGGGGATTGGTAAAGCCTGAAGGGTATCTCCGGCGGAGTCGAGGAGGGGGGGAGTCCGCCGGAGATAAGGGACGACGCGCGCTACGCAACGGTCGCGTCGGGTATCTTTTTTGCCGTGCGGGCTTTGCGAATGAACCGGTAGAGCCCCACGCCAACACCGCCGAGGAGCGCCCATGGGAGAAGCGCGCCGATGGCAATGATCACGAAACCGAGCATCGTAACAAATGTTCCGCTGGCGGTCCGAAACGCTTCTCGGATTGGGGACGTACCGTCGAAACCGGGAATGAGATCGCCCGAGCCATAGTCGAACACCATCGGCGTGGTGGCGAGGCTCGCGCGGGCTTCGGTGCGGGTGGCCGATGCGCTGCGGATCTGTTCGCGTAAGGATGCGGCTTGTTGCGTCAGTTCAGTGCGTTCGCCGGCCGACAGGCCCGAGCGTTTGAGTTGTTCTTCGACTTTGGCCAGTTCATCGCGCAGGCCCGCCGACGCGCGGGTGGCGCCTTCAATGACGGCACCCGCATCAGTGCCGGTGATTTCGCTGTCGACCAGCATCCCTTCGGCTTTGGTGACGGCCGCGATGCCTTGCTTACCAAAGTCGCGGGCGAGTGTGGGATCGAGCTTGAATGACAGCATAGCGGAAATTTCATCATTGCTGACGAGGCGATAGCGCATGCCGGTGATGCGGCAGCGGTCGAGTCCGAGCTTTTCGCAGGCTTGGGCATGTTCTTCCTGAACCGCACTGATTTTGGCATTGGGGACGCGGAAGGCATAGCGATAGTTGAAAGCGACACCGGGAGCGGAGGAGACCGAAACGCCGGGGCTGGCTGCGTCAGCGGGGGCGGCCTCCTCGCGCACGTCCAATGTTTGAACGTCTTTGCTTCTCTCGGGTGCTTTGCCGCACCCCGCCAGCACGAGTGTCAGCGCAATCGGAACCAGAACAAACGAACGATGCATCATCCTTCTCCTTGTTATCCTATCGCATAGATATGTTATTCGTTTCATCGTGTAAATACACCAATTCATCGCGGCCATGATCGGCGGTTGGATTTCGCGGCACAAGCGCCTATCTCTGCGCCGTGGGGAATGGACGCTTATGATCGACTATGACCTGGATAAGGATGGTGACAGTCTCGTTGCGTCCATCCGCAACAGTCCGATTGCGTCGGTCATCAGCGATCCTCGCCTCCCGCAAAATCCCATTGTCGCTGTCAACGATGCGTTCATTGCGCTGACCGGGTATCCGGTCGAGGAAATTATCGGGCGCAATTGCAAGTTCCTTGCCGGACCAGCGACGGAACCCTGGCTGACCGAACGGATCACCACCGGCATCCGGGAAAAGCATCCGGTGCTGGTCGAAATCCTGAACTACAAACGCGACGGCACACCGTTCCGCAACGCCGTTGTCGTGGCACCCGTGTTTGATGCCGACGGTGCGCTTGAATATTTCCTGGGGTCACAGGTCGAGCTGCAGCAAGATGCAGTCGGGCCATCATCGAGCCGCCATGCCCATGCGGTGGCTATGGTCAAAACGCTGTCGCCGCGGCAACGCGAGATCTTGGGACAGATTGCCGGTGGGCACCGGACCAAGCAAATTGCGTGGCAATTGTCGCTGAGCGAAAAAACCGTGAAAATGCACCGGTCTTTGCTGCTCAACAAGCTGAATACCACAAATATTGCCGACGCCATTCGCGTCGCGGTCGAGGCTGGCCTGTAAGTCAGTAGCATTTTGCTACGGTATTTAGCCCGTAGACAAAAGTCCGTAGGCGAAAGTCTGTATGGTAGCGGCTCCACCGAAAGCCCATCTGGCCGTCATCGCAGCGGTGACTCCCTTTATTCCGCTGCGCCAAATGCTGGCCGGACACTCCCCCCCTCGTCCGGCCAGCAAATTCTGGCCCTATGTTGGGTCGCAGGTGGTTTTGAAAAGCACGGCGGGTCGCACTTGCCCTGC
>JANOZQ010000212.1:0-3739 GCA_031429555.1 Sphingomonas sp.
CCATTCAAGCGTCCTTATCAGGCGTGTGCCGTAGCGTCGGTCACCGCTCCAATCGGACAGGCAGGCGTGCCGGTCAAGCGGGGGGCTTGCAGAAATCGCAATGGCGGCGCAGCCTAGGCGCAAAGCAGGGGACGCCAAAAAACATGCGCACATATCTCGTCGTCATCGACGAAACCGAAGAGGCGGGCGTTGCCTTGCGCTTCGCCACCCGCCGCGCCGCCAAAACCGGTGGCACCGTCCAGATTCTCGCGATTGTCGAACCCGTCGAATTCGTCGCGTTTGGCGGCGTTCAGGCCACGATGGAGGACGAAGCGCGCGAACATGCTGAAGAACTCGTCCAGAGCGCTGCGGGCGCGATTGTCGAGGAAACCGGCGTGCAACCGTCGATTCTTGTCCGCACCGGCAAGGCAATCCCGTTGATTCGCGAAGCTCTCGCCGAAGATCCGAATATCGCCGCCCTTGTCCTGGGCGCGGCATCGGTCGGCGCGCCGGGCCCGCTCGTCACGCATTTCGCCGGCGTCGAGGCGGGCAGCCTGCCCTGCCCCGTCATGATTGTGCCGGGGGGGCTGGACAATGAAGCGCTGGATCGGGTGAGTTAATATGATGAAAATACTCCTCCCCCTCCCCGCCCTCCTCCTCATCGCGGCATCGCCCGCCCCCAGCCCGACCGCGCTGCGCACGACGGTCGACAAACTTGTCAGCTTTGGCACGCGCCACACGCTCTCGTCGGCGACCGATCCCAAACGCGGGATCGGTGCGGCGCGCACCTGGGTCGCGGGTGAATTCGCCAAGCTCGGCCTGATGGTCGAACGCCCGAGCAAAAGTTTCGACGGCCCCCGCGCGCCGGGCGGCGTGATCGTCGAAAATGTTTTCGGCATCCAGCGCGGCACGGGCGACCCCAATCATATCGTTATCGTTGCGGGCCATATCGACAGCCGCGTCAGCGACCCAATGGACTTCACCAGTGACGCCCCCGGCGCGAACGACGATGCCTCGGGCGTCGCGCTCGTGCTCGAAGCCGCGCGTCTCCTGTCGAAGGAAAAGTTCAGCGCCACAATCATTTACGCGGCGCTGTCGGGCGAGGAACAGGGATTGTGGGGCGGCAAATTGCTCGCCGAAACCGCTAAGACACGCGGATGGCGCGTGGCCGCGATGCTTAACAATGACATTGTCGGCAATACCATCGGGCAGGATGGACGTCGAGTTTCGGACCGTGTCCGCGTCTTCAGCGAAGGCATCGGTGCTGCCGAAGATCCTGCCACCCTCAAATGGCGCCGCGCGAGCGGTGGCGAAGACGACAGCCCATCGCGTGCGCTTGCCAAGGCTGTGGACCAGCTTGCGAATGCCACGCCCGACATTGGCCTCGACGTCTTTCCGGTCCGCCGTCCCGACCGTTTCGGCCGTGGCGGCGATCATACGCCGATGCTCGAAGCGGGCTATCCCGCCGTGCGGTTCACCGTCGGCGTCGAAAATTACGACGCCCAGCATCAGGATTTGCGCACCGAGTCCGGCAAAATCTATGGCGACACCACCGACCGTATGGACTTCCCCTATCTGTCGCGTGTGACCGCGCTCAACATCGCAATGCTGCGCCAGCTTGCTGCCGCGCCCGAAGCGCCCGCCAGCGCGGTTGCCGGCGGCGCCGTCTCGACAAACATGACCGTTAAATGGACCGCGGTTGCGGGCGCGGCGGGCTATCGCATCCGCTACCGCCGCGCCGATCAGCCGATGTGGGAAAAATCGAAGGATGTCGCCGCTTCGGCCACCGAAACGACGCTGCCGGGTATTATCGTAGACGATACATTTGCGGGGGTTTCAGCTTTGGCGAAGGACGGCGCTGAGAGTCTGGTGACTTTTGCTGGATTACCTAAACCCTAACGTCACCCCGGACTTGATCCGGGGCTAGGCTACCTTTGCCATTGCCTGAGGAAAGAAGCCCAACCCCGGCTCGGAGGCCGGGGTGACGAAGGTTCAATATGTCTTCGTATGCAGCTTCGTGCGCACCCGTGTTTTGCCTTCGGCGACCGGCGCTTCTTCACGAACACGGATTTTGGTCGGTGCCGCTGCCCGCGTCACATATTTGGTCCGCACTGGCGCATAGACATTTTCATAGGTGACGACCTGATGCGGAACCATGTAGCCGCCACCGCCGCCATGATAAGTCACGGTCGTCGTGGTCACGCTATCGCCGCCACCACAGTTGCAGTTTTGCCATCCCCATGCCTGCTGCTGCGGGTATCCACCCCAATGCGACCCGCCCCAGCTTCCGCCGCCACGACCATGATCCCAGTCGCGTCCATCATGCGCGCGGTCGTCATAGCGCGGCCCTTTGCGCTTGCCTTTGTTGATTGCCAGTTCGACGGCCAACCCGGCCAGCGCGCCAACACCACCCCCGATGAGCGATCCCGCCAGACGGCTGCCTGCCCCTGCAATCAAATTGCCTGCCACCGCGCCGACGGCTGCCCCTGCAACGCCGCCAGCGATCCCGTCAGTATCGCGACCACGATAACGGCCGCCGCCACCATGACCGCGCCCGCCGCGATCATAATCACCCGCGACATCATAAACGCGGCCCCACTGATCGGTCAGGACCATGTCATTATAATAACGCGACCATCCGAAACCAGGCGCGGGACGATCCAGCCCATGCTCGCGGTAATTGACGGCATGTTCGGCCGACATCCAAGTCTGCGGCAATTGAAATCCATAGGACGGGCGCTGATAATCAAGCCGACGGTTCGGACCCGTTGCCATTGGTGCCATCGGTGGCATGTCGCGCGGCATTTGTGCGACCGGCGGCGCGGGCATTGCGGCCATTGGCGGTGCCGAAACCGCATTAACGACCGGCGCACCAACGCCCGAGTCGATTTCGGCAAAAGCAGGCTGCGAAACCATCAGCGCGGCAAGCGCAACGCCAGAGATTGCAAGGCTTCGCATAGTAAATACTCCCCGATACCGATCCACGCACAGCGACCTGTAAACCCGCTGTTTCTTCGGGGTTTTTAGCATTACTGCGGCGTTAAGACTAGGTTCGATGGTTAATCGCCCGTCCCAATTTGGAACCCATCAATACGGCCAGCGCTTCACATCCCGCCGCATCCTCGGCATCGAACTGTGCAGGTGTCGGGCTATCGAGATCGATCACGCCAATCACCTGCCCTGCGTGCACCAGCGGCACGACAAGCTCAGCGCGGGAATCGGCATCACAGGCAATGTGCCCTGCAAACGCATGGACGTCGGCCACTAGCTGTGTTTCGCCCGTCGCCGCTGCCGCGCCACACACGCCTTTGCCCAGCGGTATCCGGATGCAAGCCGCCTTTCCCTGAAACGGACCGAGCACCAGTTCCCCACCCACCATCCGGTAAAACCCGGCCCAGTTGAGATCGGGCAACCCGTGAAACAGGATCGCCGCGACATTGGCCATGTTCGCAATCGGGTCCGCCTCGCCCGCGGTCACGGCTTCAGCGGCGGACAGTACGTCAGCCCACATTTCGGCCTTCGTCGATGCATCGGATTTGAAATCAAACATCAGTCAAAACTCACTTTGCCGCGACCTTTTTTCACATCTGACCGCACTGCTTTACCCACCATCCGCTTCTCGCGCGCGCTTTTGCTTGGCCGCGTTTTCACCCGCCGCACCGGCGCGACATGCGCTTTGCCCACGAGTTCCGCCAGCCGCGCCCGTGCTTCCTCGCGGTTCGCCTCGCGACTGCGATATTCGCGCGCGGTGATCACGATC
>JANOZQ010000213.1:0-1569 GCA_031429555.1 Sphingomonas sp.
GCGTTCGCTTGCTGCGCTCAAGCGGGCCCGTGAGAAGGAACGCCGCGCGCATGGTAGCGGACAGGTTCAGGCCAAGCAGATCCGCGACGTCGTCATTCCCGAAAGCATTACGGTCGGTGAACTTGCCAATCGCATGGCCGAACGTGGCAGCGATCTGATCAAGGCGCTGTTCAAAATGGGCGTCCCGTCGGCCATGGGCGACAGTATCGACCAGGATACCGCCGAACTTCTGGTCACCGACTTCGGCCACAATGTCACGCGCGTGTCCGACAGCGATGTCGAAATCGACGTCGCGGTGGATATCGATGCCGAAGAGACGCTGAAAACGCGGCCCCCGGTTGTCACAATCATGGGTCATGTCGATCACGGCAAAACCTCGCTGCTTGATGCCCTGCGCGGGACCGACGTCGTTCGCGGTGAAGCGGGTGGGATTACTCAGCATATCGGTGCCTATCAGGTGGCGATGAAGGACGGGGCCAAGATCACGTTCCTCGACACACCGGGCCACGAAGCCTTTATCGACATGCGCAAGCGCGGTGCGAACATCACTGATGTCGTCGTGCTGGTCGTGGCTGCGGATGACAGCATCAAGCCGCAGACCATCGAAGCCATCAACCACACCAAGGCGGCTGGTGTGCCAATGATTGTTGCGATTACCAAAAGCGACAAGCCCGAAGCGAACCCGCAGAAGGTTCGCGAGGCGCTGCTGCAATATGAAATTGTCGTCGAAGAAATGTCGGGCGATGTGCAGGACGTCGAAGTCTCTGCACTCAAAAAGACTGGCCTCGATACGCTGATCGAAAAAATCCAGCTCCAGGCCGAACTGCTCGAACTGCGAGCAAATCCTGACCGCGCCGCCGAGGGCAGTGTGATCGAAGCCAAGCTCGACAAGGGGCGTGGTTCGCTGGCGACGATTCTCGTCCGGCGCGGGACGTTGCGGGTCGGCGACATCGTTGTTGTCGGCCAGCAATCGGGCAAGATCCGCGCGATGATCAACGACAAGGGTCAGCAGATCAAGGAAGCCGGGCCGTCAATGCCCGTCGAAATCCTCGGGCTGTCGGGCGTTCCGTCGGCAGGCGATCCGATGTCGGTCGTCGAAAACGAAGCGCGCGCGCGCGAAGTGGCGCTGTATCGTGCCAACCTCGCCACCGAAAAGCGCACTGTTTCCGCGCCGGTCGATATGGAAAATCTGTTCGCCAATTTGTCGGCGGTCAAGGCGATGGAATATCCCATCGTGGTCAAGGCCGATGTCCAAGGCTCGGCCGAAGCGATCGTCAATGCGGTGAACAAAATCTCGACCGACCTGATCAAGGTCCGCGTGCTGAGCGCGGGCGTTGGCGGGATCACCGAAAGCGACGTGCAGCTTGCTGCCGCGTCGGGCGCACCGGTCATCGGGTTCAATGTTCGCCCGAACACCAAGGCAGCGGCGCTTGCGAAACGCGACCGCGTCGAGTTCCAGTATTTCGACGTGATCTATCACCTGACCGATCAGGTGCGGAACGCAATGGCCGGGCAGCTTGGCCCCGAAATGATCGAGCATGTCGTGGGGCGCGCCGAGATCAAGGACGT
>JANOZQ010000214.1:0-2382 GCA_031429555.1 Sphingomonas sp.
GCCGACGGGTTCATCTGATTCACCAGAGGGATCGCAATAACGGCGGCACCCATCCCGGCAAAGCTGACTGCGGCAATATTGATGAAATCGCGACGACGGACGCCACTGCCTTCGTCGGTATGAGTGGCATCGGGGTTCACCCCTGCCAGCGCCTGTTCGGCCATTCGTTCTCAACCCTTATCAAGAAGCACACGTCGATGGCGGTGCTAAGTCCGTTGATACGGACTTCGGCTGCAAATACTCTCTCTTTGGCGGCTTGCAAGCGGGAATTGACACTTGTGACAGCATCATTGCCCCATTATCGCGCCAATCGATGCGGATTGCGCTTTATCAGCCCGAAATTGCGGGAAATGTCGGGGCAATCTTGCGACTAGCTGCCTGTATGGGCGTTGGCGTGGATGTTATCGAACCAACAGGATTCGTTTTTTCGGATGCGCGGATGAAACGCGCAGGGATGGATTACATCGATCAAGCAGAAATGGTGCGACATTTGGACTGGGCAGCCTTTCAAAAGCAACGCGGCGGACGGTTAATCCTGATGACGACCAAAGGCAGCACGTCGCTTTATGATTTTGCCTGCCACCCCGATGACGTCCTGATGTTCGGTCGCGAAAGCGCCGGAGTCCCAGACGAGATCGCTGCTCAATGCGCAGCGCGGGTGCGAATTCCGATGGCGGCGTCCGCCCGGTCGTTGAACCTGTCAGTTTCTGCCGGTATCGCGCTCGCCGAAGCACTGCGCCAGACAGGGGAATTGCCGCAATGATTGCCATGGATACCGAACAAGCGACGGCCCGTGCCTGGTTCGAAGCACTGCGCGACCGGATATGTGCGGCCTTCGTCAGCATAGAACGCGACGCAAACAGCTCCGCCGACTTCGATTACCTAGCCTGGAACCGTGACGACGATGAAAGCGGCGACAGCGGCGGCGGCGTGCGTGGCGTCATGAAAGGCAAGGTTTTCGAAAAAGTCGGCGTCAACGTCTCGACTGTCGGCGGCGCATTCGCACCCGAGTTCGCCAAATCGATGCACGGCGCGGGCGACGACCCGAGTTTCTTCGCCACCGGCATCAGCCTCGTCGCCCATATGGCGAATCCGCAAGTACCCGCTGTCCATATGAACACGCGGTTCCTGTGCACAACAAAGCGCTGGTTCGGCGGCGGTGCCGATCTGAACCCGCCGTTGCCGATTGCCGAAGATACAGCGGACTTCCACGCGACGATGGAACGGGCCTGCAACGGCCAACCTTCGGGCGACTATCCGCGTTTCAAGGCATGGGCCGACGATTATTTCTATATCCCGCACCGCAAGGTCCACCGCGGCGTCGGCGGCATTTTCTATGACCATATGGAAAATGGTTTCGACAATGATCTTGCCCTGACCAAAGCCGTCGGAGAGGCATTTCTTGATGTCTATCCCCGCATCGTCCGACGCCGGATGGATGCGCCCTACACCGACGCAGACCGCGCGGTGATGCTGGCATGGCGCGGCCGTTATGCTGAATTTAACCTCGTCCATGACCGCGGCACGCTGTTCGGGCTCAAGACCGGCGGCAACATCGACGCGATCTTGATGAGCCTGCCGCCGATGGCATCGTGGGACTGAGGATCAGACTTTAGCGACGTGCTTGTAAAGCGTTGCAAGAAATACAGTCGCAATCAGTGACATCGCCGTGCCAACCACGCCGGAAACGAGTGCAGTCATGACTGTCCCCGAAAACGGCGATTCGACCGCTTTGCCAAGCAGTTCGAACACGCTTCCGGCAACAAACCGCACTGCCGAACTCACCACCAGCAAAACGACACCATAAAGTAGAGCAACAAGAAGCAGTCGCGCAGTGATCCCCTGCGTCAAAGCAAAACCACTTTTAACGGCATCGATAACACCCGGGTTGCGGTCCACAATCAGTGCGTTCATCAACGCGAGCCGCACGCCGAGCCAGATAATGCCGCCAAGCACAACAAGCACGAGGAGCGATACCCAGCCCGGCAAATTCTGCAGTGTTTCAGGTTTTGCCGGGTCGGCCCCGCTGGCAACCGCCGCAACGGCGACCGGCAACAACGCCACCGAGACGACAAGACCAACCAACAGCGCAATTAAAATGACTTTACCAAGCCGAGCCAGACCATGTGACAACGCTTCGCCAACACTTTGCCCCGGTTTCAGGACGAGCGACACAATCGAAAGCTGGCCAATGATCGACCACAGCGCCGCTGCAATAATGGCAATCGCTATGAGGGGATTAGGATCATTTGGCTTTGCCAAAGTCTGTGCAAGGCCAGCGACAACGTCGGCCACATAAATAGTGGCAAGCGCGAGCGGCACAAGCAGCGCCGATTCACGGCGGATGAACGCAATGCTGTCATCCCATATCTGGTTCATCGA
>JANOZQ010000215.1:0-3991 GCA_031429555.1 Sphingomonas sp.
CCCGATGTCGCGACTGTTGTGCGTCTCAACCCATAACGCTGCACTTTTACTGCCGCGAAGATTGTTGCTAAGGCGCAATTGATGGCCCGACGCGGTCGCTAAACGGGTAGGCGTTCTGACCGATTTGTCCGAGACCAATGCCGAAGTTGGCGATCCGCTTCCGCTTGCCGTGCGTCGTTCGCCGTTGTGGCGCTGGGCAACACCGGTGCTGTCGGTTGCGATTCTGGTCGCAGTTGTCTTTCAGCTCCGCAGCCTCGACATTGCGCAGCTCAAAGCGTTGGTGCCGACCAATCCATTGTTCTGGATGGTCTTCGTCGTTTACTATTTCACGGGGGTAATCGCCGATTTCGCGATTTTCCGGCGGCTTTGGGGTATCCCTTTCGAAGGGTTCATCGCCCTGACACGCAAGCTGGTCAGCAATGAATTGCTGCTCGGCTATGTCGGCGAAGTCTATTTCTACAGCTGGGCGCGCAAAAAGGTCGAGATGGCTTCGTCCCCCTTTGGTGCGGTGAAGGATGTGGCCATCCTGTCCGCGCTGGTCGGCAACGGCTTTACGCTCGCGATGATGGGGGTCGCCTATCCACTGATCGGTAACTTGCAACTGGGCATCGCGACACAAACCATTCTGATCTCGGTCGGATTTGTTATCCTGATTTCGGTGCTTGTCATTGTATTCGGTAAAAGGCTGTTCAGCTTGACGAAATCCCAGTTGTGGATGGTGGCGGGCATCCATTCTGCCCGTATCGTTGCAACGACGGGGCTTGCTGCACTTGCGTGGAGCCTTGCCCTGCCGTTGGTTGACCTAAGCTGGTGGATTATATTGGCGACGTGTCGGCTGCTGATTGCGCGGTTGCCGTTCCTGCCAAACAAGGATGTGGTTTTTGCGGGGGTTGCGGTGTTTCTGGTCGGTCATGATGTCGAGATTTCGCAGCTGATGGCGTTGATGGCCGTGATGATGCTCAGCACCCACCTCGTGATCGGGGCGGCGCTGGCGATCGGTGATTTCGTAACGGTTGGCGCGAAGGCGGAGAAGGTGAATTGAAGAGGTTGTTTGTTTTGATGGCGACCATGCCGGTCATGGCTTCGGCGCAGGTGCCGTCATCGCCCTCGCTCGGGCAGGCTGAGGGGCGGTGCCGCGCCAGTGAACCTGGGCCGGCTTTCCTGATCAATGTCGTCGGCCTGAAGGATCGCGGCGGCACCATGAAAGCAGAGCTGTATCCGGCGAACGACACCGATTTTCTGGCGGATGACAATGTCCTGATCAATGCGGGCAAGACGTTCCGTCGCGTCGTCATCGACGTGCCGTCGTCGGGCAATGTCGTGATGTGCATCCGTGCGCCATCGGCGGGAGCCTACGGCCTCTCGTTGCTGCATGACCGCGATGCCAACCGCAAATTCGGCTTGTCGATCGATGGCGTCGGTTTTGGCAGCAATCCGGCGAGCCTTGGCCCGTTCAAGCCTAAAATCATTGTCGGACGTGTCGTGGCAGGCGGCGGCGTTACGCCGGTAACGGTCCGGATGATGTATCGCCGTGGACTTGTCTCGTTCGGTCCGATTAAATAGCGCACATGAGGATCGTCGACGTTTGCGCATTTTATTCGCCGAAGGGCGGCGGCGTGAAGACCTACATCGACCGCAAGATGATTGCGGGCCCAGCGGCGGGGCATGAAATCGTCGTGATCGCGCCGGGGCCGGAAAATCGGGTGGAAGAACGCGGATCGAATGCGCGGATCATTTTTCTCGAACAGCCAAAGTTTCCGCTTGACCGCAATTATCATTATTTCCGTGACGAGATCGCATTGCATGAAACGCTTGATGCGGTGCAGCCCGACATTGTCGAGGCGTCATCGCCGTGGCGCAGTGCGCGATTGGTCGGCGAATGGCGTGGGCGTGCCCCGCGGGCGCTGATCATGCACGCCGATCCGCTGTCGGCTTATGCTTATCGCTGGTTCGGCGGGATTGCGACGCGTGAGACAATCGACCGGCAATTCGGCTGGTTCTGGCGACATTTGCTGCGGATGGACAAGCTGTTTGCCGTGACAGTGACGGCAGGACAAAGCCTATCTGATCGGCTGATCGAAGGCGGCATGACCAATGTCGTCACCAATCCGATGGGTGTGGCGGACAAAGTGTTCTCGCCGTCCTTGCGCGACGAAGGATTGCGGACGCGGCTGCTCGAGCGGTGCGAACTGGACGCAAACGCAGCCCTACTCGTTGCGGCGGGCCGCCATGCGCCTGAAAAGCGCTGGCCGATGGTCATCGAGGCAGTGACAGCAGCGGGCGTGAACGCGCCGATTGGCCTTGTCCTCATCGGCGATGGCCGCGATTCAGCGCGGGTTTCGCGCGCGGCGGCGGACAATCCGCATATTGAGTTGCTGTCGCCGATTTCGGACCGGCTGGAACTCGCGCGGCTTTTTGCCAGTGCCGATGCGTTGATCCACGGGTGCGAGGCTGAGACGTTTTGCATGGTCGCGTCCGAAGCGCGCGCGTCGGGTCTGCCGCTGATTACGCCCGATGGCGGTGGTGCGGCCGATCAGGCACGACAGGCGGGAGGCTGGACTTATGTTTCGGGGGATACCGCGAGCGCTGCCGAAGCAATCACTGCCTTTGTTGCAGCAAACGGCCCGCAGATTCGGCGAAGGGCGGTGGCTGACGCGGCCAATGTCCGCACGATGGAAGAGCATTTCACCGATCTTTTCGCTCTTTACGAAGATCTGATCCGCCCGTCGAGGATGGTGGCATGACATTGCCACTTGTCGCTGCCGTCGAAATGGGCGGCACAAAAATTAACCTTGCGGTGGGCACCGGCCCCGCTGATCTGCGCGCCGAAGCGATTATCCCGACAACAGATCCGCAAACGACAATGGCAGGGATCATCGATTTTCTGCGCGCGCAGTCAGGGATCGAGGCCATCGGTGTCGCTGCGTTCGGACCGGTCTGCCTCGACCCGTCGTCGTCCGAATGGGGCAATATCACCGCGACGACCAAGCCCGGATGGTCGAACACGCCGGTGGCGACAGCGATTGCGGACGCGACCCGCCTGCCCGTAGCCTTCGACACCGACGTAAACGGTGCAGCGCTGGGCGAATATCGCTGGGGTGCCCTTCAAGGTTGCGGCGTCGGGCTGTATCTGACGGTCGGTACCGGCGTCGGTGGCGGCGTGGTCATTGACGGGAAGCCGCTGCATGGCCGCATCCACCCGGAAATGGGACATATCTGCATCAAACGCACCAATGGTGACGAGTTTGCAGGCGTTTGCCCTTTTCATGGTGATTGCCTCGAAGGTTTGGTTGCCGGCCCGGCAGTATTGGCGCGTCTCGGTCACTCGCTAAGTCACACTCAACCCGGCGATGCTGGCCGTGAATTCGTTATCGATGCACTGGGGCAGGGGCTGGCGTCGCTGGTCTTGACCTTGTCACCCGACCGGATCGTCATCGGCGGCGGCGTAGCAAAGACGCCTGGATTACACGCCGAGACGACCGAACGGTTGAAACATTGGCTCGGCGGCTATGTCGCAATCCCCGAAAGGTTTGTCGTGCCGCCTGCGCTGGGCGATCATGCAGGCGTCATCGGCGCCCTTGCGCTCGCGCAGGATTTGCTCGAACGTCGTAGCCAAATTGCGGAGTCGACTCATGTTTAATAAAAATGAACAACGGCCATCCGCGCGCAGTGGTAACGGCACTTTGAGTTTCCTCGGGTCCGAAGTGACCGTTACGGGCAATATCGGCGGGCAGGGCAATCTGCACATCGACGGCCGTGTCGACGGCGACGTTAACTGCGCGTCGCTCATCATCGGCAATTCGGGTCAGGTGAACGGCAACATCACGGCGGACGATGTGAAGATCGCAGGCGCGGTGACCGGCACGGTCGCGGCCAAAGTGCTGACCATCGAAGCCAGTGCGCGGATCACGGGCGACTTAAGCTATGACTCAGTCAGCGTCGAGACCGGCGCACAAGTCGATGGCCGCGTAAAGCGCCTGACGCGCGACGA
>JANOZQ010000216.1:0-6302 GCA_031429555.1 Sphingomonas sp.
GGCAAGGCACCGCTGGTCGATCCCGAGGCCTGCCGCCGCCTTGTCGATTCGATGCGCAAGCGGCTCGACGACCGGCTGGCCAAGGAGCGGGCACAATGACCGACAGCTGGAAACTGACTTTGCCGTGCACGCGCGCCGAGGCGGAAGCCGTTCAGGACGCCGAGATCGAGAATGCTGTCCTCACGGTCTGCGAACCTGATCCAGACCAGCCCGACCGCTGGCAGCTTGATGCCTATTTCGAAGGGAAGCCGTCGCGCGATGTGTTGCGCAACGTGGCTCGCCTGGTCCCCAGTGCGCGCGAAAAGGAGCCACGTGCCAAGCCATTGCCACCCGAGGATTGGGTGACGATGAGCCAGTCGGGGCTGGAGCCGTTGCGTGCGGGACGCTTTTATGTGCGGACGCCCGACCATCCGCCGGTCGCGGGCACAGTTGATTTGATGATCCCGGCGGGGCTGGCCTTCGGGACGGGGCAGCATGCAACGACTTACGGGTGCCTCGTCGCGCTCGATGCGTTGAAGCGGCAGGGCAAGGTTTATCGCAACATCATCGACGTGGGGACGGGCACAGGCTTGCTGGCTTTTGCGGCGATGCGCCTGTGGCCGGTGGCGCGGGCATGCGCGTCGGACATTGATCCGATCTCGATTGATGTCGTACGCGAGAATGCTGTGTTGAACGGTTTGCGCGGGTTGCAGTTGGTGGTTGCCGACGGGCTGGCGCACCGTGATCTCGTGGCGCGTGCGCCTTATGATCTCGTGATCGCCAATATTCTTGCCCAACCACTGATCGACATGGCGGCCATGATATCCGCAAGCGTTGCGCATGGCGGGACACTAATGCTGGCAGGTCTGCTCGATACGCAGGCAGCGGCGGTCGCGCGGGCGTATAAGCGACAGGGGATGCGGCTGGTGTCGCAAGACCCGGGAGAATGGCCGGTGCTGGTGATGCGGTCGCGTTAGTCGGCGAAAAGCAAAACCGGCGTTTCGAGAAACCGCTTCAGTTCCTGCACGAAACTCGCGGCATCATGGCCGTCGACGACGCGGTGGTCGCAACTGATCGAGAGGTTCATGAGCTCTGCACGGATGATGTCATCGCCGCGGAATATGGGGCGTTCGACGATCTTGTTGGGGCCGATGATTGCGACTTCGGGGCGGTTGATGACGGGGGTGGTCGCGATGCCGCCGAGGGGGCCGAGCGACGTGACCGTCAGCGTGCCGCCGGACATTTCCTGCGACGTCGCCTTGCCGGTGCGCGCGGCCTCGGCGAGGCGGGTGATCTCGCTCGCGAGTTGCCAGACGTTGAGGTTCTGCGCGTCGCGGATGACGGGGACCATGAGGCCCGCGTCGGTCTGCGCCGCCATGCCGAGATGGACCGCGCCGTAGCGCGTGACGACACCGGCTTCATCGTCGTAGCGCGCGTTGATCATCGGGAACGCAGGGATCGTGCGGCAGATCGCGACGATCATCAGCGGGAGCAGGGTCAGCTTGGGCCGGTCCCCCCGATTGGCATTGAGATCGCCGCGCATATCCTCGAGCTCGGTGACGTCGATTTCGTCGACATAGGTAAAATGCGGGATCGCGCGCTTTGACGCCGCCATGTTCTCGGCGATGCGACGGCGCATGCCGATGACCTTGATGGCTTCATCGGCGCGGGGCTTGGCGGTGAGGGTGTAGCCCTGGCCACTTGAGTAGCGCAGATAGGCATCGAGGTCTGCGTGGCGCAGGCGGCCGTCTTCGGAGGATTTGATGTAGGCGAGGTCGATGCCGAGGTCGGCGGCGCGGGCGCGGACGGCGGGGGAGGCGAGAACAACTTTACCCCTCTCCCCTTGCGGGAGAGGGCGACTCAGCGAAGCTGAGCGGGGTGAGGGGTCGTCTGTCACCGCCTCTGGTTCCCTTACCCCCCTCACCCCGCTCGCCGGTGGCGAGTGGCCCTCTCCCGCAGGGGGAGAGGGGATTGCAATTGCCGTCGCCGCATCGGGGTTCTCAGCGTCAAGGCGCTCTTCGACTTCGTCCTCACCCGCCACCTCAATCACCGCCAGCGCCGAACCAATCGCGACCATATCCCCGACTTCGCCCGCGATCTCGACGACCACTCCCGATACCGGCGACTCCATTTCGACGGTTGCCTTGTCGGTCATCATGTCGGCGATGCCGCCGTCTTCCTCGATCCGGTCACCGACTTTCACGTGCCACGCGACGATTTCGGCCTCGGCAATGCCTTCGCCAATGTCAGGCAGACGGAATGTAAAGCGGGCCATCGCTTAGTCCTTCATAATTTTTTTGAGCGCGGTGCCGATGCGGATGGGGCCGGGGAAATAGGCCCATTCGAGGCTGTGCGGATAGGGCGTGTCGAAGCCGGTGACACGTTCGACGGGGGCTTCGAGATGATAGAAGCAGCGTTCCTGCACCAGCGCCGATAGTTCTGCGCCGAAGCCGCCGGTGCGCGTGGCTTCGTGGACGATCAGGCAACGGCCGGTCTTTTTCACGCTTGTTTCGATTGTTTCGATGTCGAGCGGGACGAGCGTGCGCAGGTCGATGACCTCAGCGTCAATGCCCATTTCTTCGACCGTCGCGCGGGCGACGTGGACCATCGTGCCATAGGCGAGGATGGTGACGTCGGCCCCTTCGCGGACAATGTTCGCCTTGCCCAGCGGGACGATATAATGGCCGTCGGGCACTTCGCTGCCATCGTGTTTGGCCCAGGGCGTCACCGGGCGGTCGTAGTGGCCGTCGACCGGGCCGTTATAGATGCGCTTGGGTTCGAAGAACACGACCGGGTCGTTGTCGGCGATGCACGCGAGGAGGAGCCCCTTGGCATCGTACGGGTTCGACGGAATGACCGTCTTGATCCCCGAGATGTGCGCGAAGATCGCTTCGGGTGACTGGCTGTGCGTCTGGCCACCGAAGATGCCGCCGCCGAAGGGGGTGCGCACGGTAATTGGCATCGGAAATTCGCCTGCCGAGCGGTAACGCAACCGCGCAGCTTCACTTACGAGCTGATCGAGGCCGGGATAGATATAATCGGCGAACTGGATTTCGGGGACCGGACGCAGGCCGTATGCCGCCATGCCGACGGCAACGCCGATGATGCCGCACTCGCTAATCGGTGTGTCGAACACGCGCGTCTTGCCGTGCTTGGCCTGCAAGCCCGCCGTCGCGCGGAAAACGCCGCCGAAAAAGCCGACATCCTCGCCAAGCACAGTCACATTGGGGTCGGTCGCGAGGGCGACGTCCATCGCGCTGTTGATCGCTTCGATCATGTTCATGCGGGGCATTATCGCTTGGTCCGAAAAAGTGTCAGACACTTTTTGCCCGAAAACATGTGTGCCGTTCGCGCGCCACCGCCCGACAAAAAGTGTCTGACACTTTTTCTGTCGAGCACCCTCATATCCCCGCGTCCGCACGTTCGGCGCGCATCTGGTCCTGCTGTTCGCGCAGGTGCCAGGGGAGTTCCTCGAAGACATCCTCGAACATCGTGTCGAATGGCTGGTGGAGCCCGTGGCCGAGAACGCCGTTCTTTTCGGCTTCCTTCGCCGACGCCTTGACCAGTTCGGCAAGCTCGATGTCCTGAGCGGCGTGGCGGTCTTCATCCCATTCGCCCAGATCGATCAGGTGCATCTTCAGCCGCGCAATCGGATCACCAAGCGGCCAGGCCGCGCCTTCGTTCGCACTGCGATACTGGCCGGGATCGTCCGACGTTGAATGCCCTTCGGCGCGGAAAGTGAAATGCTCGATCAGCGTCGGGCCCTTGTTGGTGCGCGCGCGTTCGGCGGCCCAGGCGGTCGCGGCGTAGACGGCGAGTGGATCATTGCCATCGATGCGCAGTCCCGCCATGCCATAGCCCACAGCACGCGCGGCAAAGGTCGTTTCGTCGCCGCCGGCGAACCCTGCAAACGACGAAATCGCCCATTGGTTGTTGACGACATTGAGGATCACCGGCGCGCGATAGACGGTGGCGAACATGCAGGCCGAGTGGAAATCGCCTTCTGCCGTCGATCCCTCGCCGCACCAGGTCGCTGCGATGCGCGTATCGCCCTTGGCCGCCGATGCCATCGCCCAGCCAACCGCTTGCGGATACTGCGTCGCAAGGTTGCCGCTGATCGAGAAAAACGCCCCCTCGCGCGTCGAATACATGATGGGAAGCTGACGCCCTTTCAGCCGGTCAGCCTTGTTCGAATAAATCTGGTTCATCATGTCGACGAGGCTCCAGCCGCGCGCGATCAGGATGCCCTGCTGACGGTAACTCGGGAAGCACATGTCGTCGCGTTGCAGCGCGAAAGTCGCCGCCACCGCCACGGCTTCCTCGCCGGTCGACTTCATGTAGAAACTGGTCTTGCCCTGCCGCTGGGCGCGAAACATGCGTTCGTCGAACGCGCGCGTCAGGGCCATTGCGCGGAGCAGTGCGCGCAACGTATCGGCGTCGAGGCGCGGGTTCCAGGCGCCGACCGCTTTGCCGTCGTCGTCGAGCACACGGACGAGGCCGTAAACCATATCGCGCATCGTGCTCGCGTCTGCCGCACTGTCGGGACGCGGGGTGACTCCGGCGGCGAGCACTTCGATGTTCGAGAAATCGGCAGTGTCGCCGGGCCGGTATTGCGGCTCGGGAATATGGAGCGACAGCGGCGGCAAGTTGGCGCGAGTCGGCGAATCAATGGGCATGGCATCTCCTCGGCCGATCATGCCCGCGTTGTAATATTATTTCAAACATAGACCGCGTGAACGCAGTGCGATACAAGCGGCCTATGGCCGATTTCACACCCCCCCGCGCTGCCCAGCAATTCACACCCTATCGCTGGGACGACCCGTTCCTGATCGACGCGCAGCTGACCGATGAAGAGCGGATGATCCGCGATGCCGCCGAGTCTTACGCGCAAGACAAGCTGCAACCGCGCATCCTGATGGCGAATCGAGAGGGCAAGTTTGACCGTGACATCATGTATGAACTTGGCGCGCTCGGCTTTCTGGGTGCGACGATCAAAGGCTATGGCTGTGCGGGCATTTCCTATGTCGCTTACGGGCTGATGACACGCGCGATCGAGCGGGTCGATTCGGGCTATCGCTCGGCGTCGTCGGTGCAGTCGGGCCTCGCGATGGAAGCGATCTATGCCTATGGTACTGAGGAGCAACGTGAGCGCTTCCTGCCTGGCATGGCGACGGGCGATATTCTCGGTTGCTTCGGGCTGACCGAGCCTGATGCCGGGTCTGATCCCGCGGGCATGAAAACGCGGGCGATTGTGGCGGACGGCGGATACCGCCTGTCGGGCAGCAAGATGTGGATTACCAATTCGCCGATTGCCGATCTGGCGATTGTGTGGGGCAAGCTCGACGGGCAAATCCGCGGCTTCATTGTCGAGCGCGGGATGGACGGGTTTTCGACACCCGAGATTCACGGAAAACTGTCGCTGCGCGCGTCGATCACGGGCGAGATTGTTTGTGATGACGTGTTCATCCCCGAAGAAAACCTGCTGCCCGGTGGGCGCGGCTTGGGCGGGCCATTCGGTTGTCTGAACAAGGCGCGTTACGGGATTGCCTGGGGCACGATGGGCGCGGCGGAAGACTGCTTTGCGCGAGCGCGGCAGTATACGCTTGACCGGCACCAGTTTGGCCGGCCCTTGGCAGCAAATCAGATCGTCCAGCTGAAGCTCGCCGACATGGAAACCGAAATTGCGTTGGGCTTGCAAGCCGCGCTGGCGGTAGGGCGGAATATCGACGCGGGGACTTGGTCGCCCGAACAGATCAGCCTGATCAAACGCAACAATTGCGGCAAGGCGCTCAACATCGCGCGGATGGCGCGCGACATGCACGGCGGCAACGGGATCGCTGACGAATATCATGTCATCCGCCACATGATAAACCTCGAGACCGTGAACACCTATGAGGGGACGCACGACATACATGCGCTGATCCTGGGTCGTGCGATCACAGGGATACAGGCGTTTTCAGCGGTCAACGCGGCATAAGATTGCCGCAACGCAGCAATTGCGCTAACGGCACGTCATGCTCAACCTGAATGGCATCACGGTGCGCCTTGGCGGGCGGACGATTCTTGACCGCGCGACCGCTGCGTTGCCGCCGCGCAGCCGTGTCGGGCTGATCGGCCGCAATGGCGCGGGCAAGACGACGCTGATGAAAGTCGTGGCGCAGTTGATGGAAGCTGACGGCGGCACCGTGGACATGCCGAAGAACGCGAAGATCGGCTATATCGCGCAGGAAGCGCCGTCGGGGCAGACAACACCGTTCGAGGAAGTGTTGAAGGCGGACGTCGAACGTGCGGCGTTGATGGACGAGGAAGAACATACCGACGAT
>JANOZQ010000217.1:0-1728 GCA_031429555.1 Sphingomonas sp.
GTCCAGTCCCCGGCAGGCGGCAGCGCCGCGCGGTTGGTCACCCCCAATGGCCTCATTGCCCCCGAAGCCGTGATCACGCTCAGCTAATTGGAGAACACGCATGTCATTCTACACATCACTTTCGGGCCTCAAAGCCGCACAAACCGATCTCGCGACAATCTCGAACAATGTCGCCAACGTCGGCTCGGCAGGCTTCAAGAAAAGCCGAGCCATCTTTGGCGATCTCTTCGCCTCGGCCCCCACGCAAACGACGAAAATGATAGCCGGACAGGGCACGCGCCTCAACGGCATCACCCAGCAATTCACGCAAGGAACACTCGAAGCAACTGACAAAACGCTCGACCTCGCCATCGCGGGTGAAGGCATGTTCGTCGTTCGTGGCGATCCACCCCGCAGCGAAGTCAGTTATACGCGAAACGGTGCGTTCCAGGTCGACGTCAACCGGCGCGTCGTCGACACCATCGGCGCGACGCTGCAACTGCTTCCCGTTGATGTAAACGGCAATGTCACGTCGACCAACATCAATGACATGACGGACCTCATCCTGCCGAGCACGAAGCCCTTGGAACCGCTGGTTGCTCTTGCGAACATTTCGATTGGTGACGACGGCCTCGTTACCGCAACCTATGGTGACGGCAGCAACGAAATGCTCGGCAAAGTCGCGATGGCGAGCTTTACGGCGCAGGAAGGGCTGCGCCCCATCGGCGACGCGCACTGGCAATCGACCGGCGACAGCGGACCGCCCGCAATCAACGCCGCGACCAACGGGCCGCTCGGCACGATCCGCTCGGGTGCCATCGAGCGCGCGAACGTCGACATAACCGAGGAACTCGTTGCGCTCATCGGCGCGCAGCGCAACTTTCAGGCGAATGCCAAGGCAATCGAAACCGCCAGCGCGATGACGCAAACCATCATCAACCTGAGGACATGATCATGCAAAAACTGGCCGTATCCGTGCTTCCGACCGTCGTCGAAGCGCGCGCGCACCGTGCGCCTGGAATTTCCAGACGCGAGTTTTTTCTCGGCTTCGGTCGCTCGCGCCCGGTGCTTCCGGTCAAGAAAAATGAGGTCTCGCGTGGATAGACTTATCCACACGTCGCTCTCCGCAATGCGCGCCAACATGGCGCGTCAGGCGGTGACGGCGAACAATCTCGCCAACGCATCGACCACGGGTTTTCGTGCCGAAATGTCGAGCGCGCAGCCCTTGTGGATCAGGGGACCGGGCCTGCCCGACCGCGCGGTCGCGTCCGAGGAAGTGCTCGCCGCCGATATGCGGAGTGCGGCCACCGTAGCGACCGGACGCCCGCTCGACATTGCGGTGAACGGTAATGCGATGCTGACGGTGCAGGCCGAAAATGGTGACGAAGCCTATACCCGTCGTGGTGACCTGATGGTCTCTGCCTCGGGTTTGCTGACAACAGGCGATGGGCACCCCGTTCTTGGCGAAGGCGGCCCCATCACCCTGCCGCCTTCGGACCAGATCCGCATCGACAATGATTGCACATTGTGGGTCGTCCCCGCAGGCGGCGATCCCAATGTGCCGCAGAAGATCGACCGGTTGAAGCTCGCAAGTCCCGCCGGATCGGACGTCCTGAAAAGCATCGACGGCCTGTTCCGTGTCCGCAACGGCGGCGTGCTGCCGACCGATCCGACCGGTACAGTCACAGCAGGCGCGCTCGAAGGATCAAACGTCAACGCCACGACCGCGCTCGTCGACATGATCGAAGC
>JANOZQ010000218.1:0-4360 GCA_031429555.1 Sphingomonas sp.
CGAACATGGCCTTGGCGGCGCTCGGGCAGCAGCACCGGTTGCGCGCGATGTTCTGACCTATTTGTTCGACCCCGCGAAAGCGATGGGCTTCCTGACCGAAATGGAAAAGACGTGGGGCGGCGACATCAATACCCGCCAGAAAGCGCGTGCCGCCAGTTTTGCCGCTGCGCCTGAACCGACCATTGAAACGACTGGCGACGCCACCGAATGAGCCTCGTCCCCGCCTCGCTTGCCGCCATCAACTGGCGCATATTGTTATTGGTCGGCGCGCTTGGCGGCTTTGGCCTTGTCGTGCTTTATTCGGCAGCAGGCGGCAGCCTGTCGCCCTGGGCGTCGTCGCAAGGGGTCAAGCTGTTCGTCTTTATGGCAATGGCGCTCATCCTGTCGCGTATCCCCGAAAGTGTCTGGAAAGCGAGCGCATTTCCCGCCTACGCGGTTATCCTTCTGATGCTTATTGTCGTCGAGCTTGCCGGTGCGGTTCGGGGAGGGTCACAGCGCTGGCTCGATCTTGGCTTTATCAGGCTCCAACCCTCTGAACTGATGAAAGTCGCCATCGTTCTCGCCGTGGCGAGGTTCTACGACATGCTTCCATCAGGCGAAATCCGCAGTTTCAATGCGCTATGGCCATCGCTCTGCATGATCAGTTTTCCATTTGCACTGGTCCTGATCCAGCCCGATCTTGGCACGGCCACGATGATTGCGGCGGGTGGCATTATTGTCGTATTCCTTGCCGGCGTGCCGATGCGGCTTTTCGTCGGTGCAGGCGCTGCTTTTGCGGCTTTGCTCCCCATCGCCTTTGCCATGATGCACGATTACCAGCGCAAACGCGTCATGATCTTCCTTGATCCCGAGAGTGATCCGCTCGGCGCGGGCTATCATATCACCCAATCGAAAATCGCGATTGGGTCTGGCGGGATTTTCGGCAAGGGTTACTTAAACGGCACCCAAAGTCATCTCGATTATCTTCCCGAGGGCCACACCGACTTCGTATTCGCAACGATGGCCGAAGAATGGGGACTGATCGGCGGCATCGCGATTATCGTCGGCTTCATCCTCCTGACGCGCTGGGGCATGCGTGTTTCCGCCCGCGCGCCAAGCCGGTTCGGACGGTTGGCAGCAGCTGGCCTGATCACAACGATTTTCTTCTATGTCGCCATCAACCTGATGATGGTCATGGGCCTTGCGCCCGTCGTCGGTATTCCATTGCCGCTGGTCAGTTTCGGCGGCACAGCGATGCTGACCGTGATGATCTGTCTCGGCATCCTGATGAGCATCGAGCGCGATGGCAAGCGCCGCAAAGGCGGCTTTGGTTAAGCATTGCGCGACAACAGTGAGGATGCTAACGGCGCGCATCCAAATGATACGGACGCATAGCTCAGTTGGTAGAGCAGCTGACTCTTAATCAGCGGGTCCTTGGTTCGAGCCCAAGTGCGTCCACCATATCCCGATTATCATCAGCGCAATCAATCGCTCGACAATCGCGCAAAAAGAACATAATGTGAACTTATGGCGCAGCTTGATGTTCGACAAAAACTTGAAATCCTTGCCGACGCCGCGAAATACGATGCGTCCTGTGCGTCTTCGGGTACCAGCAAACGCAACTCAAAAGACGGCAAGGGGTTGGGCTCGACCGAAGGGATGGGCATTTGCCATGCCTATGCGCCCGATGGTCGCTGTATCAGCTTGCTCAAGATACTGCTGACGAACAGTTGTATCTTTGACTGCCATTATTGCATCAACCGCAAATCGTCGAACGTGCGCCGCGCGCGGTTTACGGCAAAGGAAGTCGTCGATCTGACGATCTCTTTTTACAAGCGTAACTACATTGAGGGGTTGTTTCTCTCGTCGGGTATCATCGGAAGTTCGAACTACACGATGGAACAGCTTGTCGAAGTGGCCCGTTCATTGCGCGAGGACCATCATTTTCGCGGGTATATCCACCTGAAGACGATACCCGATGCCGACCCCGAACTTGTCGCCGCTGCGGGTCGCCATGCTGACCGTGTGTCGATCAATGTTGAATTGCCGACAATGGGCGGGTTGAAACGTCTCGCGCCCGAAAAGTCGGTCGAGCGAATTGCGGGGGCTATGGCCGATATGAAAGCTTCGATCGTTGATGCGCGCGATGCATCGAAGCATTATAAATCGGCACCGCGTTATGCGCCTGCCGGTCAATCGACACAGATGATCGTCGGTGCCGACGCCGCAACCGACAGCGACATCGTGTTGCGCGCGAGTGGGCTTTACGACGCGTTCGGCATGAGACGCGTCTATTATTCGGCTTTCAGCCCGATCCCCGACGCAAGCAGCATCCTGCCGCTCAAGCGTCCGCCGCTGATGCGCGAGCACAGGCTGTATCAATCCGACTGGCTGATGCGCTTTTATGGTTTTGCCCCGGCCGAAGTTATGAGCGCGACCGACGACGGAATGCTGCCGCTCGACATTGATCCGAAACTGGCATGGGCGCTCAAATTTCGCGCGAACTTTCCGGTGGATATCAATCGCGCGCCTAAAGAAATGATGCTGCGCATTCCCGGACTTGGCGTCCGCGCGGTCAGTCGGATTCTCGCGACGCGTCGGTGGCGGCGACTGTCCCTGGCCGACGTCGGACGGCTGACCGTTTCAATTGCAAAATTGCGCCCGTTCATCGTGACCGATGACTGGCGACCGGTGGCGCTCAGCGACAAGGCCGACTTGCGGCCGATTATAGCGCCGAAAGTGGAACAGTTGGAGTTGTTTGCGGCTTGAGTGCGTGATGCGGACGGTATCCCTGCCTCTCCCCGATGATTTTGACGCCTGGCGCGATTCCGCCCGTGCGTTGATTCTGCTCGGAACACCGCCCGATCAGGTGATATGGCAAATCGGCGCTGCCGACGATCTTTTCGCGACTGGCGATCCGCTGCCCGAAACA
The DNA here is from genome assembly GCA_031429555.1 of Sphingomonas sp. Classification (GTDB taxonomy): domain Bacteria; phylum Pseudomonadota; class Alphaproteobacteria; order Sphingomonadales; family Sphingomonadaceae; genus Sphingomonas_O. The sequence continues at coordinate 2,912 of JANOZQ010000218.1, forward strand.
GTCGGGACGATCCCGGTGCCGCGCGCCTTTGTCGAGCTTGCGAAAAGTGCAATTTGCCACAGCGCGCCCGAACGATTTGCGTTGCTTTACACATTGCTCTGGCGTCTTCAGGCCCAACGCGCTCTGATCGAAGATCACGCCGATCCACAGATGCGCCACATCGGTGATCTGGCGAAATCCGTGCGTCGCGACATCCACAAGATGCGTGCTTTTGTGCGATTCAGGGAAATCGACGGGCGTTATGTGGCGTGGTTTGAACCCGATCATCACATTGTCCGTGCCAATGCAGGCTTCTTCGTCCGGCGTTTCGCGGCGATGCGCTGGTCAATCCTGACGCCGGCCCTGTCGATCCACTGGGACGGTGAAACTCTGACCGAGGGGCCGGGCGCCGAAAAAAGCGATGCACCCGATGGTGATCCGGTGGAGGAAGTCTGGAAAACCTATTACGCCAGCACTTTCAATCCAGCGCGGGTCAAAATCGGCGCGATGACCAAGGAAATGCCCAAGAAATACTGGAAGAACATGCCGGAAACTGCCTTGATCCCGGAGTTGATTGCCAGTGCGCAGGCGCGCGAGGCAGGCATGATCGAGCGTCGGGTGACTAACGGCAATAATTCCACTGCGTGGACGGCGCTGCGCGACGAGGCCATTGGCTGCGCACGATGTCCGCTTTGGAAGCCTGCGACGCAAATGGTGTTTGGCGAAGGGCCGGTCCATGCAACGCTGATGTTTGTCGGCGAGCAACCTGGTGACCAGGAGGATTTGGCGGGGCACCCCTTCGTCGGTCCGGCGGGCCAAATGTTCGACAAGGCTTTGGCTGCGGCGGGTATTGATCGCACCCGCACCTACGTCACCAACGCCGTCAAGCATTTCAAATTCGACCAGCGCGGCAAGCGTCGCATCCATGCAAAGCCGGGTGCCAGTGAGATCGAGGCATGCCGCTGGTGGATCGATCAGGAACGCGCCATCATTCGCCCGAAACTGACTGTGGCCTTGGGTGCCACAGCGGCACGGAGCCTGTTTGGTAAAGTCATGACGATCGGTAAGTCACGCGGACAAGCGCTCACTTTGTCCGATGGGGGCGAGGCTTGGGTTACAATTCATCCGAGCTATCTTTTGCGTATCGAAGACAAGGCAGCAGCTGACGCGGAATACGAAAGGTTTGTCGATGACCTTGCCATGATCAGTCAGCGCGCGCTGACAATTTAAGCGGCAGTTTTGCCAATCAATCGTATCCGGCGGCGCAGTGGCTCTTCGAAATACACAAAGCTCAGTCGGGCAATCGCGAGCAGCGAAACCAAATAAAGCGGCGTCAGCCAGACGAAGTCATTGATTATAAAATAATGTCCGCCGTTGGCCGTCAGGAAGATGAGCGCTAGCGGAATATGGAGCAGATAAATCGAATAGGACAAATCACCGAGAAACTGCATCGGGCCGGTGCGAAGCAAA
>JANOZQ010000219.1:0-2758 GCA_031429555.1 Sphingomonas sp.
GGCGGTCGAGCAAGCCGAACGGATTGCAGGCATCAACATCGAGGATGTCTGGGTTTCGTTTTCGGCAGGCAGCCTGATCAGCGACATTGCCTCGGTCGAAGTCGAACTGGGCGGGCACCGGATCGAGCAGGAAGATATCGATGAACTGCTCGCGGCAGGGCGCGGGTCGATTGACCCCGAAGGGCGGATGGTGCTGCATGCGCAGCCAACGCTTTACACGCTTGACGGGCTGAAGGGGGTGAAGAAGCCGCTGGGCCTGCACGCCGATACGCTGGGCGTCGATATTCATGTCGTTGCGGCGGACGGATCGCCGGTGCGCAATCTCGACCTGTGCGTCCGGTCGGCGCATCTCGAAGTGAAGTCGATTGTTGCATCACCCGTCGCGACGGGGATGGCGTGCCTGTCCGATGAGGAACGCGAACTGGGCGTGGCACTGGTCGAAATTGGGGCGGGCGTGACCAATGTATCGCTGTTCGCGGGCGGCTTGCTCGTCGGGCTGACGTCGATCCCATTCGGCAGCAATGACATTACCGACGACATCGCCAGCGCCTTTGGCACGCGGCGCAGCCAGGCCGAGCGGATGAAATGCTTCTTCGGGTCGGCGACCGCCTCGCCGCGCGACAACCATGACATGATCGAAGTTGCGCCACTGTCGACCGATGAGGAGCCCGGCGAAACGGCGCGGATCACGCGGGCGGCGCTGATTGCGGTCATCCGGCAACGGCTCGAACATCTGATGGGCGAAGTCGGAAAGGCGCTGAAGGAGCTTGGGTTTACGGGGCCCGTCGGGCGTCAGGTTGTGCTGACCGGTGGCGGCGCGGAACTAAAAGGGCTGGCCGATTATGCGCAGGGCACGCTGGGGCGCGCCGTCCGCATCGGACGACCGCGAAATATGGTCGGTCTGCCCGATGCGCATAGCGGGCCGGGGTTCGCGACCCTAGCAGGATTGATCTATTATGCGGCGTCGGATCCGGTTGATTTGCGCGCGATTGTGACCGACGGGCAGATGGTGACGCGGATGCCGGTGAGTGGGTTCATGTCGCGGATGATGGCAGCATTCCGGTCGGGTTACTGATGTTGGCTCGATCCCCAAGTTGATCGAGCGGAAAAAAATGCCGAGTCGTTAATTTTTATAGTGAATCGGCGAATCGAATAGTGCACAAGAGTCAAGGGGACCGTTTGAGTGTCCGCTTGCAATGTCGAAGGGGACATGAGGATGAGCATCGAATTTCTTGCACCAGAGGTGGACGAACTGCGGCCGCGGATCAGCGTGATCGGTGTCGGCGGCGCGGGCGGCAACGCCATCGCCAACATGATTGCATCGAATGTGCAGGGGGTCGACTTCATCGTCGCCAACACCGACGCACAGGCGCTGAACACGAGTTCGGCGGAACGGCGCATCCAGCTTGGCCTGAAGATCACGCAAGGCCTGGGTGCCGGATCGCGCCCCGAAATCGGGAAGGCAGCGGCCGAAGAAACGATCGACCAAGTCGAACGTGCGCTTGAGGGCGCGCATATGTGCTTCATCGCGGCCGGCATGGGCGGCGGCACGGGCACAGGGGCGGCACCGGTTATTGCCAAGGCCGCGCGCGACCGTGGCATCCTGACGGTCGGCGTCGTGACCAAGCCGTTCAGTTTCGAAGGATCGCGCCGCCAGAAAGCGGCAGATGCGGGCATTGCCGAACTGCAAAAGCATGTCGACACGCTGATTGTCATTCCGAACCAGAACCTGTTCCTGATCGCCAATCCGTCGACGACGTTCAAGGAAGCGTTCCAGATGGCCGACGAAGTCCTGCAGCAGGGCGTTCGCGGCATCACCGACCTGATGGTCATGCCGGGCCTGATCAATCTCGACTTTGCCGACGTGCGGTCAGTGATGAGCGAAATGGGCAAGGCGATGATGGGCACGGGCGAAGCATCGGGAGACAATCGCGCCATAGAAGCCGCCGAAAAGGCGATTGCCAACCCATTGCTCGATGGTGTGTCGATGAAGGGTGCCAAGGGCGTTATCGTTTCCATCGTGGGCGGCGAGGACATGCGCCTGATGGAAGTCGACGAAGCGGCCAGCCACATCAAGGAACTGGTCGATCCCGACGCGAACATCATCTGGGGTTCGGCCTTCAACAACGATCTTGAAGGGCGCATCCGCGTTTCGGTCGTGGCGACCGGTATCGAAGCCGAAGAATCGACAATGCCCGAGCCTGCGCGTGTGTTCGCGTTCCCGGGTTTCAAGGCCAAGACAGTCGAAACGCCCGCGCCTGTTGCCGTGGTTGCCGAAGACGCGCCGCTGGTGCTGACGCCGCCCGACCTGGTTGCCGAGCTTGAGGTTGTCAAAATCGCCGAAGTTGCGGTTGAAGACGATCTGATCCTTGATACGCCGGTTGAAGCTGACGCATTGGTTGCTGACGAGCTGTTGCTTGAAGCCGAAGCTGCACCAGTCGCGGCAGTGTCCTTCGACGACATTAATCCGTCGGTTGGCAGCCGTTGGCTCGCCCCCGATCCGGCACCAGTCGCCGAAGAAGCCAAGCCCGTGACACCCGGCGGTGGCACTTTGTTCGAGCGCATGTCAAACATCGCGCGCGGCGCGGCGAAAGTGGAGCCCGATACCGAAGCAAAGGATCCGCTCGACATTCCGCGCTTCCTCAATCGCCAGAATAACCAGTAATGCGATGGCCCCGGTGAAAGCCGGGGCCATTTTCGTCGAACGGGAGCGTCCGTTTGGCGCGGGCGATGTCCGTTGCGCTTGCCCAACGGTTTT
>JANOZQ010000220.1:0-2350 GCA_031429555.1 Sphingomonas sp.
CGCACAGCCCACGCCCGCCGCCGGGATCGCTGCGCCAATCGCCTCGCGCACAACAATCGTCTTGGCATGCGCCTCGGCAAATTCGTCGCTGTAATGTCCCCCGATCCAGCGCGACCGCGCATCGGGCAGCGGCAGCACCGGTAGCTGCACCAGCGCGAACCGCTCGATCAATGTGTCAAACAGCCGTAATTCAGCCGAGTGGACGATATCCTCGGCATCGTGCAGCACAATTGCTTTCGCGTGAAAGCCTTGCGCATTTTCATCCACGCACAACGCGCGCCAGAGTGTGTTGAGACAATCGGCTTTCGTCGTTGGTCCGGGGATGTCCCCCACAACCACGCGCACATGGGGCGATGCCACGGCCGTGACAGCGGCAATTGTCGCCGGATCATTCGGATAACAGCCGACGTAGATGCGATAATCGGCGTGATCGAACGTGCGCACCGCGTGATCGAGCATCCGCCCGATCACGCCTGCTTCGTCCCAAGCCGCAATAAAGACGATGATCCGGCCCCGCATGACAGGCGGATTAAGGGTCGTAATCGTTACACGTTGATTGACGCGATAGACTGTCAGCCGGCGCCATAAAGTGCGCGCGATCCAAATGAAGTCGATGATAACGTCATCGAAACCACCGACCAGAAAGCCGATCGCTGCAAATAATGTCAGTTCATAAGCAATGAAGCCCAGCCAATAGTCCAAGACCCGCGCCCCTTCGCGATGTCGAAAGACTAGAAGATCGTTTCGCTTTACAAATGAGTCAACCGATTCGGTAGGAATGCATGTAAAACGGAAAATTTATGCGACAGTTCGCAATGAAACAGGTCCACCAAGATGACGTGACAATTGATCGCTCCAGTCGGGATTGCATTCGATTGCAGCAATAACTTTGCCACTTGCGCTGATTTCCGCCGCACCGATCTTACCCGACCGCTGCGCGCGCCGGATCAAAGCGCGGGCTGATGCAGCGACCCGGTCATGGTGCAAAGTTTCGCAGAGCGATGCCCGAAAACGCGGGCGGATGATCTGCAGGAAACCGAAGCCATTGACGGCAGTGCGCTCATAAGGCTGGGGCAGCACGGCGTCGAACGCTTCGGCGATGGCCTGCCGCTCCGGTTTACCCGCAACCGTCGGCAGGTCGATGCCAATGTTGCCACTGATCCCGAAACGGCGGATTGCTTGGCCCGCCGCCCGCGCCCCTGCAATGACGTCATCGCCGTCAACGTCAATCAACGTCATGGCAGGCGTCAGCGAGATGCGAAGTGTTCCGCCCGGAAACGCCGTGATCCCCCGCGCGGCTTCCTCCAGACATTCGGACCACCCGGCCTGTTCGAGCCAATCGGGACCATGACGGTCAACCACGTGATGCGGCCCGATCCGCATGACAAGATCGGGGCCATCGCAACAGTCTGCCTCGCTTCCCCGCCCTCTGGCGCGCTTGTAAGCACCGGGTTCGGGAATGGCTTCGCGGGTGATTTCGATGCGGATCGCCCCGCCTTCGGTGACTTTCGGCAAAGGTTCGATCAATACCTCGGTGCCATCGCCCAGCGTTGCAACGCCGCGACGTCCGGGAACAAGAATTGACGTCAGCCGCGCCTCAGCGACTGTGCCTGCGCGCAGACCCGGCAGTTCGATTTGCGCTTCGACAATCGCGCCATCGTCGATCAGCGCCGCACGGCATTCTCCGATGCCCGCTTCATACAGCCATTCAGCCAATGCCAGCGCCCAGCAACAGGTTGCGCGTTTCGAACAGCGGCAATCCGACGACGCCCGAATGACTTCCCGACAGAAAACGCACAAATGCCTCTGCGTGCCCCTGAATGGCGTAGCCGCCGGCTTTGCCCAGACCTTCCCGACAGGCAATATAGGCGTCGATGTCGCCTGTCGTCAGGGGCTTGAAAGCAATGGTGGAGACGGACATCCGCGTGCGCAACGCGCCGTCTTTGTCGATCAGAGCAACGGCCGAGTAGCAGCGGTGCCGCCGTCCTGACAGCAGGACGAGCAAACGACGCTGTACCGTTTCGGAGTCGGCCGGCGGCAGGATGCGCCGCCCCAACGCAATCGTGGTGTCGCCTGCCAGCACCACCTCATCGGCACGACGCGCGACGGCTTGGGCTTTCTCGCAGGCCATGCGCAATGCATAGAGGCGTGGCTGCTCGGTTTTGCCGGGCGTTTCGTCGATGTCGGGGGCGGCAACACGGTCCGGTATCACACCGATCCGGGCAAGCAGATCGAGACGACGCGCCGATGTTGAGGCAAGGACGAGGCTTGGCATCGTGCCAGCCCCTACTTGAACCGGTAGGTAATCCGGCCCTTGGTCAGGTCATAGGGTGTCATTTCGCACAGCACT
>JANOZQ010000221.1:0-5667 GCA_031429555.1 Sphingomonas sp.
GTATGATAGGCGACCGGCACCGGGATCGGGACGTTGATGCCAACCATGCCGACGTTGACGCGCGCCGCAAATTCACGCGCCGCGTGGCCATTGCGCGTGAAGATCGCGACGCCATTGCCATATTGATGCTCGGACGGGAGCCTAAGCGCCGTTTCGAAATCAGGCGCGCGGACAATCTGGAGCACGGGGCCAAAGATTTCTTCCTTATACGCTTCCATGTCGGTTGTGACATGGTCGAACAGCGTCGGCCCGACGAAGAATCCGTCCTCATGCCCCTGCAAGCTGAACCCGCGCCCGTCGACGACCAGCTCGGCACCTTCGTCAACGCCCTTCTGGATCCAGCCCTCGATCTTGGCTTTGTGCACAGCCGTCACGACCGGCCCGTAATGTGCATCCTTGTCGGTCGAGACACCAACCCGCAGCGCGGCAATTGCCGGGATCAGCTTTTCACGCAGCGCCAGTACAGTCTTGTCACCAACCGGCACCACAATGGGCAGCGCCATGCAGCGTTCGCCTGCACTGCCGAACGCCGCGCCGCACAGGTCGTTCACAACCTGATCAAGGTCAGCATCGGGCATGACAATCCCATGGTTCTTCGCCCCACCCATGGCCTGCACGCGCTTGCCCGCCGCGACGCCGCGCTGGTAAACATAATGGGCAATGTCCGACGATCCGACAAAGCTGATTGCACCAATCGCGGGATGATCGAGAATCGCATCGACCATTTCCTTGTCGCCGTGGACCACTTGGCAAATCCCCTCGGGCAATCCCGCCTCAATGAACAGTTCGGCAAATCGCACCGGCAGTGACGGATCGCGCTCGGACGGTTTGATGATGAACGCATTGCCGCAAGCAATCGCCACGCCTGACATCCAGAGCGGTATCATGCCGGGAAAGTTGAAGGGCGTTATCCCCGCGCCAATCCCGACCGGCTGACGCATCGAATAAACGTCGATCCCCGGCCCCGCGCCTTGGGTGTATTCGCCCTTCAGAACATGCGGGATGCCGCAGCAGAATTCGATAACTTCAAGGCCGCGCTGGATGTCGCCTTTGCTGTCGGCAATCACCTTGCCATGTTCGGACGAAAGCAGATGCGCCAATTCGTCGATCCGCGCCTCGACCAGCGCCTTGAAGTTGAACATGACGCGCGCCCGCCGCTGCGGATTGGTTGCCGCCCAGGTTGGTTGCGCCCTCAACGCTGCATCGACCGCGCGCTGTAAAACCGCCGCATCGCCCAATGCAACCTGCGCCTGAACCGCGCCGCTGTTCGGATCGAAAACGTCGCCATGACGCGGCGATGCCCCGGCACCGCCCGATATGAAATGATCGATTTGTCGCATATTGGTCCTTAATTGTGCCTAGTCATTGAGCCTCACGATTACCGAAAGCAACCGGTAGACTCTGGGTTGTCACCTGCATATCGACAGGGCGATTGAGGAAAATGCCCAAATGACGCTCCGCCGTGCCGCCATTGTTTCGCCGCTCCGCACGCCCGTCGGCAAGTTCCTTGGGTCGCTGGCGTCGGTCAGCGCAGGCGATCTCGGCGCGGTCATCATCCGCGCGCTTGTCGAACGCACCGGCATCGATCCGGCCCGAATCGACGATGTCGTCTTTGCCCAAGGCTATGGCAACGGCGAGGCCCCGTGCATCGCGCGCTGGTCCTTGCTGGCAGCGGGTTTGCCAATCACCGTGCCGGGCTATCAGCTCGACCGGCGCTGTGGATCGGGCCTGCAATCAATCATCGATGCGGCTATGATGGTGCAAACGGGCGCGGCGGATGTCGTCATCGCCGGCGGCGTCGAAAGCATGTCGAATGTGGAGCATTACACGACCGAAATGCGTAGCGGCACCAAGATGGGCAGCCTTACGCTACACGACCGCCTGACAAGGGGCCGCGTCATGTCGCAGCCTATCGACCGCTTTGGCGTGATCAGCGGGATGATCGAAACGGCGGAAAACCTCGCGAAAGACAATGGTATCACCCGCGAGCAGTGCGACGCCTATGCCGTCCGCAGCCACCAGCGCGCCGCGGCGGCATGGGCAAATGGCCTTTTCGACAATGAAATCGTCACTGTGCCGGTCAAACAAAAGCGCGGCGATCCCGCGCTTTTCGCCCATGACGAAGGCTATCGCGCCGACGCCACGATGGAATCGCTCGGCGCACTGAAACCCATCGAGGGCGGCGTCGTGACAGCTGGCAACGCCAGTCAGCAAAACGATGCCGCGGCAGCGTGTCTGGTCATCGCCGAGGACAAACTGGACGAACTCGGACTCGAACCCATTGCCTGGTTCCACAGCTGGGCAGCAGCCGGGTGTGACCCGTCGCGAATGGGAATCGGCCCCGTTCCTGCCGTCGAGCGACTGTTTGCGCGCACTGGCCTAAATTGGAACGACATCGATCTGATCGAACTCAACGAGGCCTTTGCGCCCCAAGTCCTTGCGGTTCTCAAAGGCTGGGGATGGGCGGACCAAGACAGCCGACATAACATCTTGAACGTCAACGGCTCGGGCATCTCATTGGGCCACCCCATTGGTGCAACGGGAGGGCGTATTCTGGCGAACCTCACGCATGAAATGGTCCGTCGGCAGAGTCGTTACGGTCTCGAAACAATGTGCATTGGCGGGGGTCAGGGGATCGCTGCGGTATTCGAACGCGCCTGATTATTCTTCGGTTTCTTCGTCTGCTGTGTCCGGTTCTTCGGCGTCGGCAACGCGGTCATCAGACACGCGGGCAGCACGGCCGTTCAGCATCCAGCGTTTCGATGATTTATCAACGACCGCACTTTGAGAACCAAAAACCGCATCGAAGGTGCCCATCCGCCATAATTGCACGCCGCAAACCAGAACGAGCGCCACGAGCGACAGGATGAAAAGCGACAGAGGCTGGAGCAGAATATGTCCACTCGGCCGACCATCATCAACCGCGCGATAAGCTCCGCGCGAAAAGCCGAAATCGTCGGCTAGGCGCGTGTAATGCTCGGCCGGATCGGCCCCACGCTTGTTTGCACGCTTTGGAGTGCGGTTGCGCATGCGGTGACTCTAGCAACAGATGGCAACCAAATTGTTAACAGGGGCAAAAAACGAAATGGCGGCCACTGAAACGGCGACCGCCATCATCGTTGATTTCCTCAAGTTTAGCGGCAGCTCACCCCGCCACGGTCCACTTCGCGACCGAGCAATGCCCCGGCCCCTGCGCCGATGATCGTTCCGACAGTCTTCGATCCGCCGCGCGCAATCGAATTGCCAAGCAATCCGCCAACAGCACCGCCGATAATCAGGCCGGTCGTGCCATCCGAACGGCGGCAATAATATTGGCCGTTCTGCCCGCGATAGACGCGGTCATTATAGCTCAACTGGCGCGACTGGTAATAGCGGCCGTCACGATAATAGCGTTCGGCGCGGTAATTGCCGTAGCGCGGATCGGTGCGGTTATAGTCGTAACGGTTATAATCCTGCCACGCCGCACGCTGTTTGGCACGGCGACGGTCATCACGGCGATCCTCGCGCCGGTCTTCGCGATAATCGCGGTTGGCATCGCGCACGTCTTCACGATATTCGCGTTCGGCGCGTGTCGGCTGTGCAATGGCACCCGACGGTATTGCCGTGATGGCAACGGCGGCCATCGCTGCGCTGATGATAAACTTCTTCATGGTCATGTTTCCTAAGAACTACATGACGTTAAACCGGCGCGGTGGCGAAGTTGTTTCGTGAACCTAAAACTACATCACGTTCATCGCGCCGCAATCACCGCAAGGCTCATTTCAGCAGCACAAGCTCCTCGGCCATCGTCGGGTGCAGCGCCACGGTGTCATCGAACTGCGCCTTGGTCAGCCCCGCTTTGACCGCAATCGCTGCCGCCTGAAGGATTTCCGCCGAGTCCGGCCCAATCATGTGCAAGCCGACAACAACGTCGGTCGAGGCGTCGACCACCATCTTGTATAGTGCGCGCTCGTTACGCCCCGCCAACACGTTCTTCATCGGCCGGAAGTCCGACGTGTATGTTCTTACGGTGCCGTATTTATTCTTGGCCTGAGACTCGGTCAGGCCAACGCCAGCCATTGGTGGCTGGCTGAAAACGGCACTCGGCACCATCACATAATCGACACGCGTCGGCTTGTTGCCGAATATCGTGTCGGCGAATGCCTGTCCTTCGCGGATCGCGACGGGCGTCAGCTGGATACGGTCAGTGACGTCACCCACAGCATAAATGCTGTCGACAGTCGATTTATTATCGAGGTCAACGACGACAGCGCCTTTGTCATTCAGGGAGACACCTGCCGTTTCGAGGCCCAGCCCGGTAACATTCGGCGCGCGCCCGGTGGCGAACAAGACGATATCAGCCGTGATTTCATCACAGCCTGTCATCCTGACCAGCAACTTGCCGTCGTCCAGCTTCATAATGCTCTCGAATGGCGCATTGAACCGGAACTCGATCCCCTTGGTCATCGAAATCTGGAGCAGGCGGTCGCGAATCTGCTCGTCGTAGCCACGCAGGATCTGGTCGCCTCGGTTGACGATGGTAACATGCGAGCCGAAGCCGTGGAAAATCCCGGCAAACTCATTGGCAATATAGCCCCCACCCGCAATCACGACGCGCTTGGGGAGCGTTTCGAGATGAAAGACTTCATTCGAGGTGATGCAATGCTCGCTGCCGGGAAACTCGGGGCGGACCGGCCAGCCACCGGTCGCGATCAGGATTTTGCCCGCCGTGACCTCGCGCCCGCTGGCCAGCTTGACCGCGTTCGGCCCTGTCAGGACCGCACGTTCCTTGAAAATCTCGACATTGTGGCTGGCAAGCGTTTCACCATAGACAGCCTCGATGCGCGTTACTTCCTCGAGGACATTGTCGCGCAGTGTCGGCCAGTCGAATTTCAATTCACCGACATCCCAGCCAAAGCGCCGCGCATCAGCCAGATCCTCGGCAAAATGCGCGCCATAAACGAGCAGCTTCTTGGGCACGCATCCCCGGATGACGCAAGTGCCGCCAATCCGATGCTCCTCCGCAATTGCCACGCGCGCACCATGCGCTGCCGAAACCCGCGCCGCACGGACCCCGCCCGATCCTGCGCCAATGACGAACAGGTCGTAATCATAATCGCTCATTATATGCCCGCCCGTGCCATGAGTGCCTGTGTCGACGCATCAAAGCCCGCGCGCGCATCCGGATCATCGATCTTCTTTGCCATATCCTTGCCCAGTTCCACCCCAAACTGGTCGAAAGGATTGAGCCCAAGCAAAACCGCATTAACGAACGTCCGCGCTTCGTAGAATGCCAGCAATGCACCCAGAGTTCGAGGATCGAGATCGTCGAGCAGGATTGTTGTTGACGGCCGGTCACCCGGATAATTGCGATTGCCGTCCTTCGCCGGACGGCCGGCCATCAGTGCCGCCCCTTGCGCAAAGCAATTTGCAAGCAGGATGCGATGATGTTCGGGGTCCAATGTTTCGCCTGCTTCAATGCAAGCAACAAATTCCACAGGCACGACCCGCGTTCCCTGATGGAGCAGCTGGAACACTGCATGTTGTGCATCGGTGCCGACGCCGCCCCATGTGATAGCCGCGCTTTGCCGACCCAGCGGCGCGCCATCCGCCGTCACGGATTTACCGTTCGATTCCATCTCAAGCTGCTGGAGGTAGCTTGGCAACAGCCGCAGTCGCTCGTCATAG
>JANOZQ010000222.1:0-2346 GCA_031429555.1 Sphingomonas sp.
GGCGACGTTGAAACGAGCAGCAAAGCAGCAACAGCCATAAAACGATGCATCTTAAAGTCCCCTCGGTTCACACGAACCGCTGGTCGAATTACGCGCGGATCGCTTTCACCAAGCTGAATACAACTAGCGGCGCGCTCTGGATTGCCGACGGATCAACCACCCCGCACCGGCCGCAAAGATCAGCATTGCGCCGGGTTCGGGGATTTGCGTCGGTGGGCAGCCGGTGCGGTTGGGGCAACCCGCCGATGAGGACTGTGCCATTGCCGGCGCTGCAATCATAGCAACGACAACTGCCCCGGCCGCAAGAATCAAACGCATGTCAATCTCCGAATTGTTCGGGTCATTGGCTTACGACCTACCCATTTTCAACCGATTTAGTATTGCCTAGCGTATCACTATGACACGTTGACGTCATTCTGCCGCGACCAGCGCCTGCGTATCATCGAGTGGTTCAGCCAAACGCGAGAGCATTTCCTTCGGGCAGACCTGCCAGAATTTGCCGCGCCAGCGGTCCCAGTCGTCGAGGATGCTGTTCGACCATTTGCTGTCGGTCGCCACCGCATGTTCGGCGATCATCGCGCGGGCTTTGGTTTCCCAATAAGTCGAGGCGAGGCGTTGCCAGACGATGCTGTCGGGGTTGGCGCGCCGCGCGAAGTTATCTTCGGTGTCGAGGATAAAGGCCATCCCGCCCGACATCCCTGCGCCGAAATTGTCGCCAACTTCGCCAAGGATGATCGCCGTCCCGCCGGTCATATATTCGCAGCCGTTCGCGCCGCAGCCTTCAACGACGACGTCCGCGCCCGAATTGCGCACGGCAAAGCGCTCACCGGCGCGACCCGCCGCGAAGAGTTTGCCCGAGGTTGCCCCGTAAAGCACGGTGTTGCCGATGATCGTGTTGTGCTGGCTTTCGAGTGGGCTGCTTACCATCGGGCGCACGGCGATAATGCCGCCCGACAGTCCCTTGCCGACATAATCGTTCGAGTCGCCGAAAACTTCGAGGGTGATCCCCTTGCAGAGGAATGCGCCCAAGGATTGCCCCGCCGATCCACGTAGCCGCACATGGACATGGCCGTCGTTGAGCGCGCTCATGCCATATTTGTCGGTGATCTCAGCAGAAAGCCGCGTGCCGACCGCGCGGTGGGTATTGCGCACGGTGTAGGTCAGCTGCATTTTTTCGCGCCGTTCGAACACGGGCTTGGCGTCATGGAGGATTTGCGCGTCGAGGCTGTCGGGCACAGGATTGCGGCCACCGGGGACGTTGAAGCGGCGCTTGTTGTCGTCGGCGTCGACCTTGGCGAGGATCGGGTTGAGGTCGAGATCGTCGAGATGTTCGGCACCGCGGCTGACCTGACGGAGCAGCTCGGTGCGACCGATGACTTCGTCCAAGGATTTGCAGCCGAGCCGCGCGAGGATTTCGCGGACTTCCTCGGCAATGAAGGTCATCAGGTTGATGACTTTTTCGGGCGTGCCGGTGAATTTCGCGCGCAGCCGCTCGTCCTGAACGCAGACGCCAACGGGGCAGGTGTTCGAATGGCACTGGCGGACCATGATGCAGCCCATCGCGACGAGCGAGAGCGTGCCGATGCCGAATTCTTCCGCCCCTAGGATCGCAGCGATGACGATGTCGCGACCGGTTTTCAGGCCGCCGTCGGTGCGCAGTTTGACGCGGTGACGCAAGCCGTTGAGCGTGAGCACCTGATTGACTTCGGAAAGGCCCATTTCCCACGGGGTTCCGGCATATTTGATGCTGGTCTGGGGCGATGCGCCGGTCCCGCCGGTGTTGCCCGCAATCAGGATGACATCGGCATGCGCTTTGGCGACGCCTGCTGCGACCGTCCCGATACCTGCCGAACTGACAAGCTTGACGCATACCCGCGCGCGCGGATTGATCTGTTTCAGGTCATAGATAAGCTGGGCGAGATCCTCGATCGAATAAATGTCGTGGTGCGGCGGTGGCGAGATGAGGCTGACCCCGGGCGTCGCGTGGCGCAGCTTGGCGATGAATTCGGTAACCTTGAAGCCGGGCAGCTGGCCGCCCTCGCCGGGTTTTGCCCCTTGCGCGACCTTGATTTCGATTTCTTCGGCCGCGCCCAGATATTCGGCGGTCACGCCAAAGCGGCCGCTCGCGATCTGCTTGATTGACGAATTGGCGTTGTCGCCGTTGGGGTATGGCTTGAAGCGGATACTGTCTTCGCCACCTTCGCCCGAGACGGCTTTCGCGCCGATGCGGTTCATCGCGATGGCGAGCGTTTCATGGGCTTCGGGGCTGAGCGCGCCCAAGGACATGCCGGGCGTCACGAAGCGCTTGCGAATTTCGGTAATCGCTTCGACGCTATCGATGCTGAC
>JANOZQ010000223.1:0-4427 GCA_031429555.1 Sphingomonas sp.
GCCAAGCTGAAAGGCTTTCCCGCCAATGCCGCGTCGCGGGCGCTGGTCGAAACGCTGCGGCAGGGCGTGATCGATATCTTCGGCGACATGGGCGGGATGCATTTCCAGATCGGGCGGACCTATCCGTTGAAGGACCGTAGCGATCCGCGTGGCTGGACAATCCTTGCGGCGATCAAGGCAAGCGTCGACCCCGACGGGCGGATGAATCCGGGGGCACTCGGCCTGTGAAGCCTTACGCGGCGCTCGCCTTGCAATTGCCCGCGCGCTCGGTGGAAAATGCAGCCGATCCGCGCGCGCAGATGATCGCGCATATCGGCGAGGTTGCGACCAAGTTGCGGTCGTCGGCAATGTTCGTGCAGCAATATTCGGGGTCGCCCGTGAAGCTGGTCGTCCTTCCGGAATATCTGTTTTCGAGCTTTCCGGGACGGGTATCGATTCCCGAATTTGCGGCGAAAGTGGCTTGGGATGTGGACGGCGCGGAATATGAAGCGCTGGGTGAGGTTGCACAGGATCAGGGGCTGTTCCTTGCAGGCAATGCCTATGAGACAGACGCGCATTTTCCCGAGCTGTATTTTCAAACGAGCTTTGTGATTGCGCCATCGGGCGATGTTGTCCTGCGTTATCGCCGGTTGAATTCGATGTACGCGCCGACGCCGCACGATGTGTGGGACAAATATCTGGGTATCTACGGGATCGGCGGGGTGTTTCCGGTGGCGCGGACCGAGATCGGGAATTTAGCGGCGATTGCGTCGGAGGAAATCCTCTATCCCGAAATCGCGCGGGCGCATGCGCTGCGCGGCGCGGAGGTTTTTGTGCACTCGTCGTCGGAAATCGGATCGCCGATTAAAACGCCCAAGATGATTGCCAAACAGGCGCGCGCATTCGAGAATATTGCCTATGTCGTGTCGGCCAATACCGCCGGGATTATCGGGACGAACGGGTGTGCGCAAAGTGCCGACGGCAATTCGATGGTGGTCGATTACAAGGGCAATGTGATGGCCGAATCGAACGCGGGGGAGACGTTTACGGCGTTCGCTGACATCGACGTCAATGCGCTGCGGTCGGCGCGGCGTAAACCGGGGATGACAAATGTTTTGTCGCGTCAGCGGACTGAATTATTTGCCTCGACCTATGCGACCGGGAGCCATCAGCAGGCTAATGCTCTTCTGGATGGCGATGTTGTCAAAGCGCCCGACCGTGACCATTTCAACCGTGTGCAGGCCGAGACGCTGGAACGACTGGCCAAGGATGGATTGATATGAGTGCCACCGATGTCCCGCCGCCCTATACTGCCGTCGAGCGCCACGGCGTTTTCCCCGAAGTGCGCCATGACGAGGCGGCGCGGTTCAATTTTCTGGCCAATCTGAATAAGGCGCTGGCCGGATTCAGTGCGGGCAACAAGCTCGCTTATGACAACCGAGTGCTGCCCGCATTCAAGGCTGAACATGGTCGCGCGCCGAAAGACCGTTTTGAAATCCGCCATGCGATGAACCGCGATCCGTGGCATCGATATTGGTCCGCGCTAAAACGCAATTCGATGGAAATGCGCCAGCAGAACGGCCGCTCAATGGTCCTGCGCCAGCTTGACGAACTCGATGCGCGGGCGCGGCGGTATAATGAGGGGCGCGATACGCTTGTGCTGAACCCGCACGTCGCCGTGCCGCGTTATCAGGCGGCCATTGATATTCACTGCATGCCGGGCAGCTATCATGGCGAAGAACGGCCCGGCGATGTGTCAGCGGGCGCGAATTACGACTGCGGGATTTTCGCGACAACCGGCGGCGGGCTGGGCGCGCTCAGTGATGGCGGCGGGCAGGCGCTGGTCGACTGGATTAAACGTGAACGGCCGGGCTGGACGCCCCGACGTATCCTCGATCTGGGTTGCACCATCGGGCACAATATCGTGCCGCTGGCACTGGCGTTCCCTGAATGCGAAGTCATTGCCATCGATACCGCGGCAGCGTCACTGCGTTACGGGCATGCGCGGGCGCAGTCGCTGGGCGCGTATAATCTGAAGTTCGTCCAGATGAATGCCGAAGACCTCAACTTTCCCGACGGGCATTTCGATTGGCTGCAGACGACGATGTATCTGCATGAATTGTCGGGCAAGGCGTTGCCGCGCGTCATTCAGGAAGGGGTCCGCGTCATGGCACCGGGCGGCCTGATGCTGCACCTCGAGCAGCCGCAATATTCGGACGACATGCCGCTGTATGAGCAGTTCATCCGCGACTGGGATGCGTTCAACAACAACGAGCCCTTCTGGTCGGCGATGCATGCGCTTGATCTCAAATCGATTATGAGGGACGCGGGATTGCCTGACGTGTTCGTGACGGGGGTGCGTGCTGTGGTCGATGAAGCGATTTTCCCGCGTCAGGACAAAGGCGTCGAGGATCATGGTCGGGCGGCGGTGTGGAATGCTTATGGCGCGTGGAAAGCGGCGTGAGCGATAAGGTCGATTACATCGCGCGCGCGGGGGCGAAAGCAAAAGGCAAACGCCCTGCCTATTTCGAAGACCCCGCGATTGACCGGACGCTCTCCATCGTCATGGCCATCGCGGGTGAAGTCTCGGTCCTGCGCGAACGCCTCGACACGGTGGAACGGCTGCTTGATGCGAAAGGCACGATTAGCCGCGCCGACATCGAAACCTATGAGCCCGACCGCGCGGCGGGGGCGGAACGCGGTCGACTGACCAAGGAATATATCGCTCGCATCCTGCGCGGCGTTCAGCAGGATATGGAATCGCTTGCCGAAAGCGGGCCAAGCGTCGAGGAATTGAGCCGCGAGCTCAAAGAGATTTAGCCCATTGCTTCCTCGGCATAGGCCGCCATCGGCAGCGCGGTTCCGGATTGCCGGATCAGCGCCTGTCGCCGGAAGAAGCGGAGGATGCCGCTATCACCCATGCGTGAGGGGCCAAGGCCGCTGGCGCCGAAGGATGACTTCTCGGCTTCCCAGACCATTGAAGTCAGCGCGCCGTCGTTGATTGATACGGCGCCAGCGTTGAGGCGAACCGCCACGGCTTCGGCATCATCCCCGATAACCGCAGCAGAGAGGCCGAACTCGCTGTCGTTGGCCAGCGTGACGGCTTCGTCGACGGTGTCGAAGATGGTGACCGGGATCACCGGGCCAAACGTCTCTTCGCGCATGATTTTCATGGCGGAGGTTACGCCGGTGATAACTGTAGGGCGGAGATATTTGCCACCGTCCAGTGTCTCGACCCTGCCGCCCGCCAGGACCGTTGCGCCGTTCGCGACGGCTTCGTCGATCTGGTCTTGAACGATGTCGGCTTGTTTGGCGAAGATGAAAGGGCCGATGTCTCCGGTGTTGATGTCGGGATAGTTGAGGCGGACGGCATTGGCCGCTTCGACCAGCGCGGCGAGGAAGGGTTCGGCGATTTCGCGGGCGACATAGACGCGTTCGATCGACTGGCAGGCTTGGCCTGTGTTGACGACCGAGGCGCGCAATGCGATCGCTGCTGCCGCGACTGGGTCGGCGCTGGCGAGGATGATCATCGGATCCTTGCCGCCGAGTTCGAGGCTGGCGGGGGTGAAGGCATCGGCGGCGGCCATAGCGACTTTGCGTCCTGTTGCGACGGAGCCGGTGAACGCGATGTAGTCGACAGTGTAGGTCAGGATCGCGCCCGTCCCGCCGTCGCCTTCAATAATGGCCAGCGGCACAGCGGTTTCAGTAATTGCAGCCATCAGCGGGCGGATGAATCGCGGGGTGATTTCGGACGGTTTGACGATGACGGCGCAACCCGCCGCGAGCGCCGGGATGGCGTCGATCAGCGCAAGGGTGAGCGGGAAGTTCCATGGGCTGATGACGCCGACCAGCGGGTAGGGGATCAAGCGGGTTGAAGTGCTGATGCCGGGGACCATCGTGGCGCAGTTTTGACTGCTATGCTGCGCAACAATTTGTGCAGCATTATCGGCCCAGCGCCGGATCAGGCGGACCGTGCCGGTGACTTCGATGCGCGATATTGCCGCGCGGCCGGTGTCGATGATCAGGGCTTCGGTGATCGCGCCAGCATGGCGTTCAATGGCATCGGCTAGGGAATGAAGGGCGCCTTTGCGGTCCGCCTTCATCCAAGCGGTCTGTTGTGCGCGCAAGTCGGTGGCAAGGTTGCCGATAGCTGCGGCGGCGAGCGGCGCAATCGCATAGTCCTCTTCGCCAGTGCGCGGGTTGCGTATTTTCATCATCCCACCGTCATCCCAGCGAAAGCTGGGATCTCAGTCGGGAAACAATGGGCACTCGACCCGCATGGGATCCCAGCTTCCGCCGGGATGACAATTTGATATGGGGTCACTGCTGGCTCTCCCAAGCACTCACAATTTCTTTGCCGGTTGCGAACCAAGCGCCACGCTGCTGCAATTCGGACAGCAGTCCTTCGAAGGCATCAATCCGGTAGGGCAGACCCATGATATAGGGCG
>JANOZQ010000224.1:0-2225 GCA_031429555.1 Sphingomonas sp.
CCGCTTATCGCCCGCATGAAACGATTTTCAGGATGAAGGCCGCCAATTTGTGACGCGCGCTGATCTCGTTGCCGCCGCCGCTGAATCGATTGCCAAAGGGTCCAAATCCTTTGCGCTGGCCAGCAAACTCTTTGACAAACCGACGCGCGAACGTGCGTGGCTGCTCTATTTCTGGTGCCGGACCTGTGACGATATTGCCGACGGACAGGATCATGGCGGCACGATGTCGCGCGTGACGGATGCCGCCGAACGTGTCGCGCAAATCACCGAACTGACGACGATGGCGCTCGATGGCGAGCCGACCGGCGAACCCGCGTTCGATGCACTCGGCGTGGTCGTCCGCGAAACCGGCATCCCACGCGATCTGCCATATGACGTGATCGAAGGGTTCGCGCTCGACGCTGCCGACTGGCGCCCGCGAAAGGAAGCTGATCTCCTGAAATATTGCTATCATGTTGCGGGTGCCGTCGGGCGGATGATGGCGATTGTCATGGGCGTGTCGCCCGATGACGACGAAACGCTCGACCGAGCGACCGACCTTGGCCTCGCGTTCCAGCTCGCCAATATCGCTCGTGACCTTAGTGAAGACGATGCGGTTGGGCGCTGTTATCTGCCGCTCGACTGGCTCGTCGAAGCCGACATTCCGCCCGGCGAGCATATGCGGCCGCATTACCGTAGTCGCGTTGCAGACATGGCATGGTGGCTGGCGGATATGGCCGAGGATTATGAAGCGTCTGCCCGTGTTGGTGCAGCCAAGCTACCGTTTCGCGCTCGCTGGGCGGTGCTTGCGGCGGCTGGTATTTATGGTGATATCGCGCGCGAAGTTGCAAAGCGGGGAAGCGCGGCTTGGAACCACCGCGTTGTCACGACCGGATCGGCGAAAGCGGCTTGGGTGGCAAAGGCGTTTGGGCAGGCTGTCACGAATAAGCCCAAGCCCTTTGACCGCAATGATTTGTGGACGCTCGCCAGCGCCGACTTGCCTCGCCGCGACCGTCCGGTAAGGCGCTAACGATGCGTCAGTACCACGATCTGCTCCAGCATATTCTCGACCATGGCGTGCCGCAGGCCGACCGCACTGGTGTCGGCACGCTGAGCACCTTCGGCTATCAGATGCGGTTCGATCTCGCCGCCGGTTTCCCGCTGGTCACGACCAAGAAGCTCCACGTCCGCTCGATCTTTATCGAGCTTCTCTGGTTCCTGCGCGGCGAGACCAACAACAATTGGCTGAAGGATCACGGCGTCGGCATTTGGGACGAATGGGCGCGCGACGACGGCGATCTCGGCCCGATTTACGGCAAGCAATGGCGCGACTGGGTTGCACCCGACGGCCGCCATGTCGACCAGATCAACCTTCTGATCGAGCAAATCAAAACCAATCCGGCCAGCCGCCGCCAGATCGTCAGCGCGTGGAACCCGGGCGAACTGGACCAGATGGCGCTCGCCCCATGCCATTGTCTGTTCCAGACATGGGTCGCGAACGGCAAGCTGTCGCTCCAGCTTTATCAGCGCTCGGCCGATGTGTTCCTTGGCGTGCCGTTCAATATCGCCAGTTATGCGCTCCTTACGCATTTGCTCGCTGACCAGTGCGGGCTGGACGTCGGCGAGTTCATCTGGACCGGTGGCGATACACATCTTTATGTAAACCACCTCGACCAAGCCCGCCTGCAATTGACTCGCGAACTCAAGCCGTTGCCCAAACTGGTCCTGAAACGCCGGGCGGACAGCATCGATACATATGAATATGAGGACTTCGCGGTCGAAGGCTATGAAGCCCACCCGCACATCAAGGCCGAGGTTGCGGTTTGAGCGCGCTCGCCGGCCTCAAGGTCGTCGAATTTACGCACATGGTCATGGGGCCTGCGGTCGGGCACATCCTCGCATCATTGGGCGCGGACGTCGTCCGCGTTGAACCCATTGGCGGCGATGCGACGCGGCGGTTGCTTGGGTCGGGCGCGGGCTATTTCCCGATGTATAACCGGCACAAAGACAGCATCTGCCTTGATCTGAAATCAGATGCGGGCTTGGTGGTGGCGAAGCAGCTGGCCAAACAGGCCGACATCCTGATCGAGAATTTCCGGCCCGGCGCGCTTGACCGGCTTGGCCTGGGGTATGAGGCGCTGTCCGCCGACAATCCGCGATTGATTTATTGTTCCGAAAAAGGGTTCCTGCCTGGTCCCTATGAAAACCGCACCGCGCTTGACGAGGTGGCGCAGATGATGGGCGGG
>JANOZQ010000225.1:0-1893 GCA_031429555.1 Sphingomonas sp.
CGCAGCGCTTCGACGGCTTTGACCGTGAGCAAGCCAGGATCGCCGGGACCAGCACCCACAAGGATGACGCGACCGCGCCGATCTGGATCAAGAAGACTTGCCATGGCGCCAGGATGGCGATTGCTGCACTGCAACGCAAACGAAACTATGTTTGCGCCTGCGTAGGCGAACTATATCAACTTTCGCGCAGGCCGATGCCGATTGATGCGCGGGCTTGCTCGTCTTCGGACGAGACGACGGGATAGGCGCAGTAATCTGCCGCGTAATAGGCGCTGGGGCGATGGTTGCCAGACAGGCCAATCCCACCAAACGGAGCTTTGGACGATGCGCCATTGGTCGGTTTGTTCCAGTTGACGATGCCGGCGCGGGCGTTTGCCCAGAACTGGTCGTAAAGTTGCGGTGTGCCGCCAATCAGCGACGCCGCCAAACCATATCGAGTTTTATTCGCTTCGATCAGCGCCGATTCGAAATCGGGCACGCGGATGACTTGCAGGATCGGGCCGAACAGCTCGATGTCGGGCCGGTCGTGGGCGTCGGTCATGTCGATAATGCTGGGCGTCAGAAACGGACGACCGGGCACAAGGCGTTCCATATGCAAGACCGGCACGCCGCCCTTCATGATGAGCGCAAGGAAACTTTCCTCAAGCTGGTCAGCCACTTCATTGTCGATAACCGGCCCCATGAAAGGCTGGGGCGCGGCATGGGGGTCGGCCACGATCAATCGCTCGGTCAGCCGCTTGATTTGCGTCATCAATGGCTCGTGCATGCCATCGCGGACAATGAGGCGGCGGGCCGCTGTGCAGCGCTGCCCCGCGGTCATGAAAGCAGATTGAATGATGAGAATAGCAGCCGAGTACACATCGGTCGCATCCCACACGATGATGGGATTGTTGCCGCCCATTTCGAGCGCGAGGATTTTGCCGGGATTGTCGGCAAACTGGCGATTGATTGCGATGCCGGTGCGCGCCGACCCCGTGAACAGGACGCCGTCGATGTCCGGATGGCCGACCAAGGCTTTGCCTGCATCAGGCCCGCCGATGACACAACGGACGACACCCGATGGGACGCCAGCGGCATGATAGCATTCGACGAGCATCTTGCCGGTTGCGGGGGTTTTTTCGGACGGTTTGAAAACCACGGCATTGCCCGCGATCAGTGCCGGAATGATGTGGCCGTTGGGGAGGTGCGCGGGGAAATTATAGGGGCCGAGAACGGCCATGATGCCGTGCGGCTTGTGGCGCAGCGCCTGACGATTGCGCATGTCACCATCGAGGCGACGCTGGGCCGTGCGTTCATTGTAGGAATCAATCGAGATTTCGACCTTGGCAATGACGGCATCGACTTCGGTGCGGGCTTCCCAAAGCGGTTTTCCGGTTTCGCGGGCGATGGTGTCGGCAAATGCTTCATGCTTGCCGCGCACGACATTGATGAAGCGGCGGAATGCCTCGACACGGACCGCGAGCGGGCGTGACGCCCATTCGGCAAATGCGGCGCGGGCAAGATCAACTTCGGCATCGACATCGCTGACCGGGCCACGCCAGAGAATGGCGCCTGTCGCGGGTTCGGTTGACACGAGTTCTGTAGTCATTGGCGCTCTTTAGGGGGCGGTTGTTTGATTTGCCAGTGCGGCACCCATCTGCCGGACTAGGGTTATTTTTGCGTTAAGCAATGTCCAGTCGTCATTGTCGGCGATCGGTTTCCAGATCGCTTCGACGTCTTCGATCAGCATGGTGCATGGTTCGGCACGGGACCAATAGGCATGTGTCGGATCGAGTCTTGACGTATAGCCGTCAAGGGCAGCCCTAAGCGGCATGAAAACGGGATCGGCATAGTTGCCCTGTCTTGGTGTGCCGCCTGCCCAGTCAAAATAGAACCGGTCTATGCCGATGTTGC
>JANOZQ010000226.1:0-2135 GCA_031429555.1 Sphingomonas sp.
CGCGGGCGACGGCGACATCAACCAGCCGATTTTTGAAAGTTACAAAGGCCGCGTCCGCTGGCTGCTTGCCAATCTGGTGACGGCGCTGGTCGCCTCGTCGATCATCGCGATGTTCGAAGCGACAATTGCACAGATGGTTGCGTTGGCCACATTGATGCCGATCGTTGCGGGCGTCGGCGGCAATGCGGGGACGCAGACCATGGCGGTCGCGGTGCGCGCGATTGCGACGAACCAGCTGACTGATTCCAATACAATGCGCACGATTATGCGAGAGATGCGCATTGCTTTGCTCAATGGCGCAACAGTGGCCGCCGTAATCGGTGTGGGGGTCAGCATTGTGTTCCAGAACCCGCAACTGGGCATGGTGATCGCCGCTGCGATGATGACGAATATCTTTGTCGCAGGGTTGGCGGGCGTGCTTGTGCCGGTAACGCTCGACCGCATGGATCAGGATCCTGCTGTCGCGTCGTCGGTGTTCGTGACGATGCTGACGGACTCAATGGGGTTCTTCGCATTTCTTGGGCTGGCGACACTGGCTGGCCTCGCAGGTTGACATGCTCCACCTGACCAAAGTCGCGTTCGGCTGTACGAGTCTCGAGCACCTATCCGAACGCATCGAGGCGCGGGGCGATGTCGTGCGGCTGACCACCCGCTACCGCCCCAAACGCCATGAGGAAATCGTCGGCGGTTCGCTGTTCTGGATATTGAAACACAAGCTGGTCGGGCGCAGCGAGATCATCGGCTTCGACGAAGCCGAAGGCGGCAAAACCGACATTGTTATCAAGGCGCGCGTGATTGCCACTGTCGCCCAGCCCAAGCGCGCGCATCAGGGCTGGCGCTATCTCGAAGCCGCCAATGCGCCGCGCGATCTTGGTGAGGGTTCAGATGGTGCCGACGAGCTCCCCGCCGCGCTGGCAGGTGAGCTCGCTGCGATGGGCCTGATCTAGAACTTAACCTCGGCAGACATTGTGAACGACCGGCCGCGTGGATCGGCCACGCGCGGATCCCAGGAGCCGCCCGACCCCGAATTGCTGTCATAGGTAATCGCGAACGGTGGATCGGTATTGAAGACGTTGCGGACGCCCGCCGTCAACGTCAGCTTGTTGCCGATGCGCTGCGATACGGTTGCATTGTAGATGATGTAGGGCTTCACCCGCGGGTTGAAATCGGGGCGCGAGGCACTCGCGGGCAGTGTCTGGTTGGCATAGCCACTGCGATAGATTTGCGAGAAGGTCAGGCCAAACCCTTCATTCGTGTAAGTTACAAAGGCGTTATGCTTCCATTCGAGGCCAATGTCGCCGACCAGCGTGAAAATGCCGACAAGGTTTTGATACGCAAGGTTCGGCAGCAGCTTTTCGCGCTTGTCGAGCAGATAGGTGCCGTCGAGTCCGAGACCGATGCTGCCACCAAGTGCGTCGAATCCGACGCGGGCCGCAAATTCGAGGCCCGCCGTCCGCCGCGATCCGAAATTACCGGTGCGCAGATCGACAAGTGTGATGATGCCGTTGGTCCTGCCGATGCGGTCGGGAAAAGCCCCGATATTGGCAAACAGCTGCGGGATCGTGATCGTGCCGATCGTATTGTCGACGGCAATGTTCCAGTAATCGACCGAAAAGCTGATCCGGCTGGTGGGCTGGAAAACTACGCCGCCGCTATACTGTTTCGACGTCTCCGGCTCGAGCGTCAGGTTGCCGCCGCTGATCGAGTCTGGCGTGATTGCCGCGCATCCGGGCTGTGGTCCCGCTGTTGTTCCTTGCGGACATGTGGTCGGATCGACGAGCGTGTTGCCGGGGTTCGGCAAACGCATCTGGCCATTGAAAATCTGGTTGAAGGTTGGGACGCGGAAGCCCGTATTGTAGCTCGCGCGGAATAACAGCCAGTCGACGGGCCTGAACTTGGCCGTGACTTTCGGATTGAAGGTCGATCCAAACCCCGAATATTCGTCAACACGTCCGGCCACTGTAACTTCAAGCGAGCGCAGGATCGGGATCAATATTTCGCCGTAAGCGGCTTTCACCGTGCGGCTGACTTCGGGCAACGCGAACGCATTGTCGAACGGCGCGTTGAAGATCGACGGCGACGCAAGGGCGCCGGGCGACCCCGCATCGAACTTATAGGTCTCGCGCCGATAATCG
>JANOZQ010000227.1:0-7584 GCA_031429555.1 Sphingomonas sp.
GCCATGCGCCGCCACGAAGGGCGCAATCACAGCATCGGCGACGACCTGAACGGCGGCCTCGGCTAGTCGCGCATAGCCGCCCGCGACTGCAAGCGGATCATCCGCTGCTCGGACAATTTGCGCCCCGAGGGCAAAGCGATGCTCGCTCACGATCCGGCGGACATGATCGAGCTGCGCTTCGAGGTCGGCATCGGTGCGCGTCATTTCGGCAACGAGCGCCGCGACATTGCCCACAGGATCGAACGCACTCGCGTCAAGCAGCCGGTCAAGCAAGGCGGCATTACGGCCCAGCGCATCGGCAAGCGTCGGCACATGACTGATGATCTCGACCAGCAATTCGAGAAGCGCAGGCTGTGCCTCAAGCAAGCGGAACAGGTTGAGCGCCGTCGGCAGCCCGCCGAGCATTGCATCAAACGCGGCCAGTGCCGCATCGGGATTTGGTGCCCCGCCAAAAGCCATTAACAGCGGCGGTAAAACAGCTTCGAGCGCGGCAAAAGCGGGCTCGCTACGCACTGCCCGCAGTTTTCCGCTGCGCCATTCGCCAATACGTGCGGCAGCGCGGACGGGGTCCGTGAAGCCCGATGCCTTCAGCGCAGTGTCAAGCGTTTCGCCGCCGCTCGGTGTTGCCGTTCGCGCCGGGCCGTCGAGGCCATCATAAAGCGCGCCGACAGCTGCGACATGCGGGCGCAGTAGGTCAAGAAGCGCCGCGCCGGTTGCCAGCCCATGCAATTGCGCGACAGAATTCAGTGCATCGAGGTCATTCGGAAGACTGTGCGTCTGACGGTCTTCGATCATCTGCAAACGGTGTTCGATTGTGCGGTAAAGGCGATAGGCATCGGCCAGCACTTTGGCGGCGGCGGTATCGATCCATCCCGCCTTGGCCAGCGCCGCGATTCCACCAAGCGTGTCCGAAGCCCGCAGCGCCGGATCACGTCCGCCGTGGATCAATTGATGGATTTGCACGAAAAACTCGACTTCACGAATGCCGCCGCGACCGCGCTTCAGATCGTAACCTGGGCCGAACGCCTGCCCCCCCGCGTGGTGCGCGCGGATACGCCGCGACATCGCGCGCAATTCCTCGACCGCCCCAAAATCAAGGCTGCGCCGCCAGACGAACGGCTGGATTGTATTCAGGAACTGTTCGCCCAGTGCAACGTCCCCCGCCGCTGCCCGCGCACGGACGAACGCCGCACGCTCCCATGCCAGCGCACTCGATTCATAATGCGAAATCGCGGCATTCACCGGGATCGCCAGCGGCGTTGCTTCCGACGCAGGGCGCAGCCGCAAATCGACGCGCAGGACATAGCCGTCGGCATCGCGCGACTGGAGAATGTCAACGACGCCGCGTGCAATCCGCACTGCCGCTTCGCCCGCATCATCACGTTCTCGCCGCGGCATGGTTTCGGGATCGAACAGCAAAATGGGGTCGATGTCCGAGCTGTAATTCAGTTCACGACTGCCGTGTTTGCCGAGCGCAATAGCGAAAAACCCCCGCGGAGCAGCATCGGGCACACGCAGTCGGACGGCTTCGGTAATCGCTGCATCCAGCGCCTGATCGGCAAAATCAGAAAGGTGAGCGACGACCGTCTCGAGCGGCAAATGCCCCGCGAGGTCGCCTACTGCCAATACCAGCGCCAAGGCATCGCGACGACGGCGCAATGTCTGACGGACGCCGTCACCACCCGCCGCCCATGCCGCTGCCAACGCCTCGTCGAAGGCAGCAGCGCGGAGCATTCCGGCCAGATCCGGATTACGCGCCATCGCACTTGCCAGAAACGGCGCGTGCGCTTCGGCTCGGTCCATCGCATTTTGAAAGGACGATAGGGTCATTTCCGGCAACCAACCCGCGCGTTGCACGTTACAGAAACATGGCAACGCAGTATCCACCTGCCCCCGAGGATTTGATGCCCAGCCCGCATGCAGTTGCCCTGCCATATCGCGGCGATGGTGTCGCCTGTGCGTTGCGCCAGACGTATCAGCCCGATGACGATCCTGTTCCGCCCGATATGCTGAGGCTGCTGTCGGCCATCGACGAGTCCCATGTGGTCAGCGGCCGCGGCTCAGCACCTTGACCTGATCCATGATTGTATCGAGCGCGGACACGCCTTCGGTATCGGGATCGGTCCGGCGCGAAGGCAAGTCACTGCCCATCATCACGGCTTCCAGCGCGACCCGACCGCGCGCGACGCGGCTTTTGATTGTGCCCACTGCCACACCGCAGATTTCCGCGGCTTCCTCATAGGCAAAGCCGCCCGCACCCACGAGGATCAGTGCCTCGCGCTGCGATTCAGGCAAAAATTGCAGCGCGCGTTGAAGATCACCGAGTTCGACATGCTTGTCCTGGCTGGCGGGCGCGGACAAAATTTTATCGGCGACCACATCGTCCCATTCGCCGCGAAAGCGGTTGCGCCGCATCTGTGACAGGAACAGGTTGCGCAATATGATGAACGTCCAAGCGCGGAGGTTTGTCCCCGCTTCATAGCGGTCCCGCGCTGCCCATGCTTTCAGCAGCGTTTCCTGAACAAGGTCATCACCCGAATCGATATTACCCGACAGCGACCGGCCAAAAGCGCGCAACTGGGGGATGACTGCAGCAAGCTGTGTCTTGAAATCCTCGTCGGACAAGGCGGTCCGCTCGCTCGGGATGCCGTTATCGGCTTCATCCTGCATATTGCGATACCCGCTTCACGTCGTCGCCATGCTTAGCTCGCTTGGCGCGTGCCGTCACGCCGCCGGAACGGTTTCGGCGTCGAAAAACAACGCTTGGGCAATTGCGGCTTTCACGGTGGCGCGCTGAAACGGCTTTGTGATCAGAAATGTCGGTTCGGGCCGTTCGCCGGTCAGCAGCCGTTCGGGGAACGCCGTAATGAAAATGACCGGCACCGAAAACTCGGTAAGGATGTCCTTGACGGCATCGATCCCCGAACTGTCATCCGCCAGCTGGATGTCCGCCAGCACCAGCCCGGGACGGCGTTCACGGACGGCTGCAATGGCTTCGTCGCGCGTCACGGCGACGCCGGTTACATCATGGCCTAAATCACGAACGATCGTTTCAAGGTCCATCGCGATCATCGGTTCATCTTCGATTATCAAAACGTCCGACCGCGTTTGTGCCTCAATCTCACTCAATGCTTCATCAACCAGATCAGCAATTTCAGCCGGCGTCACATCGATAAGGTAAGCCGCGTCGTCATGTGTGAACCCCTCCATTGCCGTCAGCAGCAATGTCTGGCGCGACAGCGGCGTGATCCGCGCAAGCCGCGCCTGCGCCAGCTGTTCGCGGTCACTCGCGCCAAGACCGGTATCGCTGCCAAGATTGCCTGATCGCCAGATTGCGTTGAACGTCCGGTATAGTCCCAAACGAACATCGACATCGCGGGGGAATTCGCCGGGGGCTGCCACAATGGCTTCGAGCGTCGCCCGGACATACGCATCGCCATGCGCCTGACTGCCTGTCAGTGCCCGAGCGTAACGGCGCAGAAACGCGAGATGCGGAGCGATTTGCTGGCCGAGCGACATAAACTGCGATCCTCCTGAACGATCCCGATTTTCACTCAGCGCCACAGCTTATGCAAGCGCGTGTCAAATCAAATCATTGTGTTTGGTAAACCCGTGCGTAAAACTGGAACCAACGAGCAGCGAAATTGTTTCTTTTTCCTATGCGCGGTATCAATTATCCGCCAGCATGGCAGGAGCGCTCCGAGGCGGGTTAAAGGGGATAGTTCGCGTGGCGGAAGGGAAAATGTCAAAAACGCCGCCCCTCGACGAACAGACGTCGCCCGACAAAACCCGTATCGAAAGCAACGAGCGTGACATCGGTGCCGCTTTGCGCGCAGCCTATGATAGCGCTGTCAACGAAGACATTCCGCCCGAAATGCTTGATCTGTTGAGCAAGCTCCGCTGAGCCTGCGCCGTCGGAGGATATTGTGCCCACTTTAGCCGACCGCTTTGGGCGCCTTTCAACCGGCATCAAGATGCTCTCGATCATCACGCTGGCATTGCTCCCGCTGGGTTTGATCGCCCTGTTTGCATCGCTCGATGCGACACGGACGGCAGACCTCCAGCGCAGTGCGGACCTCCGTGTCGCCCTGACCGAAAGCACCCGCAAATTGAGCGCTGAACTGGCCTCTGACATCAGCGCGATGCGCAGCGCCGCCAATGCCATAGCCGGTGATGTGCCCACCGAAGACGTCTGTGACCGGCTTTCGGCCATTTTTGCGGCACACACCCGCCGGGTGTCGCAATATGCAGTGTTTGGGCCGTCCAGCGAGCCGTTGTGCGCAAGCCCCGGCTTCGTGCCGCAGCGCCCGTCCACGCTTGATCCGGATAACCGGTCCCAAGCAAAAATCACCGTCCACACGCTTGACCTCAGCGTTCCCGCCAAACTTGGCGCTGCTGTCGTATTTGTGCGGTATCCGGCGGCAACACTCGCGAGCTTCGCGCAGCCTTCAACGCTGACCGTGCCCTATGCGACCACGCTCTCGACGGACAGCGCCAATCTCGCGCTCCGCACGCTTGACGGTGGCTTGGTGCTCCGCTCCGAAACAGTAGCGTCGCCTGTCGGGCTGCTTGGTCTTACGCTGTCGATTTCTGCCGCTGGTGTCCCATTTGGCGCGACCGAAGCATTTTTGACATTCCTGCCGCTGTTGATGTGGGCATCGGCCGCGCTGATCGGTTTCGTCGTTGTCGAACGGCTGCTGATCAGCCCGCTTCGCGATCTACGCCTCGCCGTTGCCCGCCATGTGCCCGGCACGCCGTTTCACCTGCCCGATGTCCGCACCCCGGCGCGTGAGATCCGAGAGCTGGGCGAAACCTTTGCGCGCTTCGGCGTCGAGATCAGCCAGAATGAAATCGAATTGGCAGCAGCGCTTGCCGACCAGACCAAGGCAACCCGCGAAGTCCACCACCGCGTGAAAAACAATCTCCAGATCATCGCCAGCCTTATTTCGCTCCATGCGCGCGGGCCGCATTCGCCCGATGCCATGACTGCCTATGCCGCGATCCAGCGCCGCGTCGATGCGCTGTCGATTGTGCACCGCAACCATTATGCCGGACTCGATGCGGACGGGATCGACATCAAGGCGTTGCTCGGCGAACTTGCCGCCAATTTGCGCGCGGGCGTCACAGCCAGTGCAGCCGCACCTGCCATTTCGATCAGCGCACCCCGAATCGGCGTTTCGCAGGACAGCGCAGTGGCTATCGCTTTCCTGCTGACCGAGCTGGTCGAATTGTCGATTACGCTTGACCCCGCAGCACCAATCCTGATCGGGATCGAGGACAGCGACATTCCCGACAAGGCACGGTTGTCAATCACCTCTGCGGCGCTGCAAGCAACACCAGCGATGACCGAACGCCTCGCCGGTCGTTATGCCCGCGTCATCGAAGGGTTATCACGCCAACTGCGCGCACCGATTTCGCATGACCAGGCGACCGGTCGGTTCGCGATTGATTTTGCGATTGTCATGCCTTCCGAAAATATCTGAAAAAAATCTGCGGCGGCGGGAACCCTTTTTACGGTCATCCGTTTTGAATGGCGGACAGCGAGCATTTGCCCCCCCGCTTTCGCTGTCCGGAACACGAGCCCGGTAGCGTCGTCACCCCCCAAGACACGCTTCCGGGCTCAACAATTTTCAGACAGTTTCAGCGGTTTCTTTCGCTTCGTCACGCTTGCGGCGTCGCTGTGTGAACCACGTGGCAATCAGCGTCAGTTCGTAAAGCAGGCATAACGGTACGGCGAGCAGCAGTTGAGACCCGATGTCAGGCGGGGTCAGCACGGCAGCAATCGCGAACGCCCCGACAATCGCATAGCGCCGTGCCGCGACAAGCTGGTCGCGCGTTACGATCCCGACGGTTTCAAGCAGCATCAGCAGCACCGGCATCAAGAACGAGAAGCCAAAGCCGAACATAAACTGCATCACGAATTTCAGGTAATTGCCGATGTCGGGCAACGCTTCCTGAGTGACGCCGCCAAGGTCGCCCTGAAAACCCAGCAGGAATTTGAGCGCAATGGGAATGGCAATGAAATAGGCGAGGCTCGCGCCTGCGGTAAACAGCACCGGTGTCGCCATCATGAACGGCAGCATCGCGCGCCGTTCTTTCTTGTAGAGGCCGGGCGCGACGAACAGCCAGATCTGGTTGGCAATCACCGGCGACGCAATCATCATTGCGGCAAAAAACGCGACTTTGATTTCAACGATGAAACCGCCGAACACTTCGGTGTTGATAACTTTGGTCTGCCCTGCCGCAAGCATCGGCGCCACGAGAAATTCAAGAATGTGCCTGGCAAAGTAAACGCAACCGCCAAAGGCCACAGCAAGCGACACCACAGACCACAGCAAACGCCGTCGCAATTCGATCAGATGGTCGAGCAGCGGTGCCTTGCTGTCATCAAGTTCGCCGTCACTCATACCGGCTTTTCTTCAACCGGTGCGACCGGCTCAATGGGGGCTTCCAAAGCGGGAACTGGGTTGGCGGCCATGATCCGCTCGTTTTCCTCTTTCCACTTTTTTTCCATCTCGGCGAGTTCGGATTCACGCATCATATTGTCAAAGCCGCTGCGGAAATGGCGCGCCATGCCTTTCGCCTTGCCGACCCATTGCCCGACGATGCGCATCGCCCTGGGCAAATCCTTCGGCCCGATCACGACCAGCGCGACAACCGCCACGAGCAAAAGTTCAGTGGGGGCAACGTCGAACATCGGAATCCTCGCTTAGCGCCGAAGCGAGTTCAGGCTGCGGTATCTTTCGCAGCCGCCGCTTTCTTCGCTTCATGCTCGGCAATGATGTCAGCTGCCGATTTGCCTTCGATCAGCGGCGCGGGCTTGGCGGGTTCTACCGCGTCATCCTCAGCAATGCCCTTCTTGAAGCTTTTCAGCCCCTTGGCGACGTCGCCCATCATGTCGGAAAAGCGCCCCTTGCCGAACAGCAGGAGCACCAAAATACCAACAATCAGCCAGTGCCAAATGCTCAGGCCACCCATCACGAATCTCCCTCGGTGTTAACCCTATCTAGTCGTCTTCATCCGCCGTTTCCAGATCACCGGTGAAATCATCGTCGGAAACCCGGTCAAGCAGCCCGGCCGCGCGCAAATCGTCGATGCCCGGCAAGTCTTGTCGATCCGATAAACCGAAATGCGTTAAAAAGTCGGGCGTGGTTGCATAGGTCAACGGACGGCCCGGCACTTGCCTTCGTCCGGCAGGCACGATCCATCCCGCTTCCATCAAAACATCAAGCGTGCCTTTTGAGATTTGCACGCCGCGGATGGCTTCGATCTCCGCGCGGCTGACGGGTTCCTGATAAGCAATGATTGCCAGCGTTTCGATGGCCGCGCGCGACAATTTGCGCGAAGCTTCACGCGTTTCGCGGAGCAGATGTGCCATATCCGGCGCAGTCTGAAAGTGCCAGCGCCCGCCGCGTTCGACAAGGTTGATCCCGCGCCCGGCATAGGCTTCGGTGAGTTCGGCGAGTGTTATCTGGACGTCATCGCTGCCCAGCCGTCGTGCGATGTCCTCGACAGCCAACGGGCTTTCGCTGGCGAATAATAATGCTTCAACCGCGCGGGCCCGTTCGGAAACCATCACGCTGC
>JANOZQ010000228.1:0-2263 GCA_031429555.1 Sphingomonas sp.
CTTGCCGCCAAGTTGCAGTCGGGTTATCTCTATACCTATGCACTCGTCATGCTGATCGGTCTTAGCGCCGCCGCCACATGGGTGATGACGCGGTGAGTGACATTGGCATCCTGAATGATCTGTTTCCCGATCTAACGATGATGATCGCGGTGCCGTTAATCGCGGCATTGCTGTGCCTCTACGTGTCGGCCTCGGTGGCGCGCTGGGTCGCTCTTGGTGCGACGTTGATCAATCTCGTTCTCGGGATCAGCCTGTGGGTGCAGTTTGATCCCGCTGGTGCGCAGTGGCAGTTCGTCGAGCGGATCGATCTGTTCGGTCGCTTTGCCTGGGCGCTCGGGATCGACGGCATCGCTCTGATGCTGATCATGCTCAGCGTATTTCTGATGCCGATCTGCATCGCTGCGTCTTGGGAAGCCATCACAAAGCGCGTGCCCGAATATATGGCGTCGTTCCTCCTGATGGAGGCGCTGATGATCGGCGTTTTTGCGGCGCAGGATTTATTCCTGTTCTACATTTTCTTTGAAGCGGGATTGATCCCGATGTATCTCATCATAGGTATCTGGGGCGGCGCGAACCGGATTTACGCGAGCTACAAATTTTTTCTCTACACGCTCCTCGGCTCGGTCCTCATGCTCGTCGCTATGTTGTGGATGGCGCAAACGGCGGGCACGACCGATATTCCCACTCTCATGCAATATGACTTTGACCCGCAAGCGCAGACATGGCTGTGGATTGCATTCTTCGCCTCGTTCGCGGTCAAGATGCCAATGTGGCCGGTGCACACTTGGCTGCCCGATGCGCACGTCCAAGCACCGACCGCAGGGTCGGTAATCCTCGCGGGCGTGCTGCTCAAAATGGGCGGTTATGGCTTCATCCGATTTCTGCTGCCGATGTTTCCCGAAGGAACGGCGCACTGGTTCTGGCTTGTCATGGGCCTGTCGATGATTGCTGTTGTCTACGCGAGCCTCGTCGCGCTGGTGCAGTCGGACATGAAAAAGCTCATCGCCTATTCGAGCGTCGCGCACATGGCGTTCGTCACCATCGGGCTGCTCGCCTTCAACCGACAGGGGATCGAGGGCGCAATGCTGGTCATGCTCAGCCACGGCCTCGTATCGGGCGCGCTGTTTTTGTGCGTCGGCGTGGTTTATGACCGGCTGCATACACGCGAAATCGGCCGTTATGGCGGATTGGCGGATACAATGCCGCAGTATGCGTTCTTTTTTCTCATCTTTACGATGGCATCGGTCGGCTTGCCGGGCACCAGCGGATTCGTCGGTGAGTTTCTCGCGCTTGTTGGTGCCTATGAGGCATCCAGCTGGGTCGCGTTTGTTGCGACCACGGGCATCATCCTCGGCGCGGCGTATATGCTCTATCTTTATGCGCGCATGATTTACGGCAAGGCAGCGGGCGACGACACGCTCGCCATGCCCGATCTCAACAAGCGCGAAATCGCGATGTTCGTGCCGATCGTCGCGGTCATCTTCTGGATGGGCATTTATCCCGAAAGTTTCCTGAAACCGATGCGGCGCGACGTCGGCACGATTGTCGCGCGGATCGAGCGCGCCAATCCGGGGGGTGACGCCCGACTGGCAGCTGGCAGGCCCCACGCACCGGCTGTGCATGCGGCGGGAGGCCACGAATGAACGACCTGCTGCCCACATTGCCGGAACTGGTCTTGAGCATCGGGGCAATTGTTCTGATGCTGGTTGCAGCGTGGCGCGGTGACGATGCAACACCTGCAATTTCGGTGGCATCGGTTGCGCTGCTCGTCGCGGCGGCCTTTGTGGTCGTAATGAACCCGCAGGGCATGGGGTTTGACGGCATGTATCGCAGCGATGCCTTTGCGGCGTTCGCGAAGATTCTCATCTACATTGCCACTGCCGTGTCGATCATTATCGCCCCGCGCTTTTTTGCAACGGGGACTGGCAAGCTGCGCGCGGAATATCCGATCCTTATTCTGTTCGCGACGGCGGGCGCGGGAATGATGGTCTCCGCCGCGGACCTCATCACGCTCTACATCGGCCTCGAATTACAGAGCCTGGCGAGTTACGTTCTGGCCAGCTTCATGCGGCGTGACACGCGCTCGGCAGAGGCGGGGCTGAAATATTTCGTCCTCGGGGCGCTGGCCTCGGGAATATTGCTGTACGGCATGAGCCTTGTTTACGGCTTTACGGGCACAACGACTTACGACGGCATTGCCCGCGCGTTTGAAGCTGGCCTCACGATGGGACAATTGTTCGGACTGGTTTTTGTGTTTGCCGGG
>JANOZQ010000229.1:0-1866 GCA_031429555.1 Sphingomonas sp.
CCTGCGTCGGATTTAAGGTCGAGCGTCTGACATGTTTTTCCGCGGTTGAGGTTGCGGAACCAGACGGACTGTCCGTTTTCAAACGGCGCCTGCTCGCGCGCCGGATCGCCGGTCAGAGGCTCGATCTTGGTAACGTCGGCCCCTTGATCGGCCATCATCATTGTCAGCATCGGGCCGGGCAGGAACAGCGAAAGGTCGATGACCCGAATGCCCGAAAGTTTGCCCCCCGATTGTTTCATGGCGCGGTCAGACAGTGCCGTCGCTGCGCATTTGTTCGATCTCACGACTGCTATAGCCGATTTCGCCAAGTAATGCGTCGGTATCGCACCCGAGCTTGGGTGCTGCGCGATTGGGCAGACGTTCGCGGTCGATCTTGATGGGGTTCGACAGGACACGCAGCGGTCCTTGCGCATGGTCCACGGTATCGAGCATGTCGGCGACCAGCGAATTGTCGAGCGCCTGCGCCAGATCATTTACGGGGGCGACGGGCACGATACTGCCCAGCGTCGCGAGCCAATGCGCCGTCGGGCGTTGCAGGAAAATGCCGTCCAGTATTTTGAGAAGCGGTTCGCGGTTATCGAAGCGTAGCGGAATTGTGGCGAACCGTGCGTCTTCCTTCAGGTGCGGTGCGCCAATGGCATCGACGAGCAGCGCCCAGAATTTGGGCAGTTGTGCCATCACAAAGATCCAGCCGTCGGCGGTCTGGAAGGTCTGCGACGGCACGACCGAGGGGTGTCCGGAACGCGGCATCCGCGTCGTGACGTGCCCTGCATTCAGATACCAGGACGCAGGATAGCTCGTCTGATGCAGCGCGGCATCGAGCAAGGCGATGTCATAATCGCGGCCCATACCAGTCTTGCCAGCGTCGATCAGTGCGGCAAGCGTCGCAGTTGCGAGCATCGTGCCGGTCATGAAATCGACCATCGACAAGCCGAAACGCGTCGGCGGCGCGTCGGGTTCACCGGTGACTGACATGAAACCGGCTTCGGCTTGCATCAGATAGTCATAACCGGGCCATGATGCGCGCGGTCCGGTGCGACCATAGGCGCTGGCGTGGACACAGACGATCGCTGGATTGACCTGCCCGAGCGCCGCATAATCGAGGCCGAGTTTGGCGGGCAGATCGCCGCGCGCATTGTTTGTGACAGCGTGTGATGTTTTGACGAGGCGGTGGAGGATGTCGCGGCCTGCGTCGGTGCGCGTGTCGAGCGTGATCGAACGCTTGTTGAGATTGAACGTCTGGTAGAACAGGCTGTCGTCTTCACCCAAGAAGTAAGGCCCCGTCATGCGAGCGGAATCGCCGCCCTTCGGAGGTTCGATCTTGATGACTTCGGCACCAAGTTGGGCAAGAAACATGGTGCCATAGGGGCCGGCACCATATTGTTCGGACGACAGGATGCGATGGCCAGAGAGGGGGAGGGCCGCCGTCAAATTTTATTGGCCTTCAGCCATTGTTTCGCAACGATCATGCGCTGCATTTCATTGGTGCCTTCGCCGATGCACATGAGCATAGAATCGCGGTAGAAGCGTTCGATCTCATATTCTTTGGAATAGCTGTAACCGCCGAAAATGCGCATGGCGGTCTGGCTGTTTTCGACCGCCGCTTCGGAGGCGAAATATTTGGCCATGCCCGCTTCCATGTCGCAGCGATCGCCGCGGTCATAGGCTTCGGCTGCGTCGAAGGTCAGCAGGCGCGCGGCGCGGGCGCGGGTGACCATTTCGCCCAGATAGAGCTGGATCGCCTGATGCTCGGCAATCGGCTTGCCCATCGTCTGGCGCATTTGCGCATATTCGGTGGCGAGGCGCAGCGATCCCTCCGCCAAGCCAACGCCGCGCGCCGCGACATTGATGCGACCGAGTTCGAGG
>JANOZQ010000230.1:0-1670 GCA_031429555.1 Sphingomonas sp.
CACATCGGCAGCCAGATGGGCCATGTCGGCGGGCCGAACCGCAGCCTCTATTGCGGGTCCAAATGGGCGCTGGAGGGTATGAACAAAGCGTTCGCGCTGGACCTCGCCGCGCACAATATCCGCAGCAACACCATCGCGCCGACGTTTATTGAAACGCCGCTGACCAAGCCCTTTTTCGAAGACCCCGCCTTCAAGGCATTGGTCCTGTCAAAGATAAAACTCGGTCGCATCGGTCAGGTCGAAGACCTGATGGGTGCCATCGTGTTCCTCGCGTCCGATGCGTCGGCATTGATGACGGGCACGAGTATGATCATCGATGGCGGGTGGACAGCGGACTGAAGCCCGATTTGGGCGCTTTCCTTTTTCCATGAACCATGTTTCATTGCAGTTATGAAAACAATCTCGCTGATCGCCTTCGCCCTCCTCGCCAACCCCGCCTTCGCCGCCACCGAAAAATTTGTCGTCATCACCGGCGGAAAGACAGTCGGTCGCGTCAATGCCGATACGACGGGCGATAAAACGACCATCGATTTCGACATCAAGAATAACGGTCGCGGCCCCTCAAGCGCCGAGACAATCACCCTCGACGCCAACGGCCTGCCGACCGCATGGGCAATATCAGGGGCAACCACGTTCGGCAGCAAAGTCGCCGAGACATTTGCGCGCAAAGGCAACAGCGCGGCGTGGGTCGATGCGACCGGTCCGGGCAAAGCCACGATCAAAACACCAAGCCTCTACATCGGTCAGTCGGTCAGTCCGTGGGCGCTGGGCCTGTACGCCCGTGCAATTCTGAAACAACCCAAACCCGAAATTGCAGCACTTCCCGGCGGCACGTTGCGGCTCGAAAAAGGCGAGACGCTGACAGTCGGCGCGGGCTCGGCAGCCATGCCGGTCACCCGTTATTCAATTGTTGGCATCGATACCGGGCCGTCAACGATCCTGTTGGCGGCGGATAACAGCTTGTTCGCCAGTGTATCACCCAGCGCTATTGTTATCCGTGCGGGTTATGAAGCCGACGAAAAGCGCCTCCGCGATTTAGCGGCAACGTGGGAAACCGAGCGCTTTGTTGCCATCGAAAAGCGGGTAGCGCACCGCTACAACGCGCCGGTTCGCATCAAAAATGTCCGTATTTTTGATCCGGCAACATCAAAACTCACGGCACCGATGTCGGTCGTCGTCAATGGTCGCATTATCGCAGGCGTTGAAATGCTCGACAGCCCGGCAACCCCCGGCGAGGTCAGCATTGACGGCGCGGGGGGCACACTCATCGCCGGAATGACCGAAATGCATGGCCATTTTGGGCAAGATGATGCGCTACTCAATCTCGTCGCCGGCATCACGACCGTTCGTGACATGGGCAATGACAATGCCGTACTCGACGAACTTGTTACAAAGATGGACGCTGGCATTATCGGCGGTCCGCGCGTCGTGCGCAGCGGCTTCATCGAAGGCAAATCACCGTTCAATTCAAACAACGGCTTCGTTGTCGACAGTGAGGCAGCAGCGCTCGATGCGGTTCGCTGGTATGGCGCGCGCGGTTTCTGGCAGATCAAAATCTACAACAGTATCAACCCGGCATGGGTGCCCGCGATGGTCGCCGAAGCGCACAAGCTCGGCATGCGTGTCGCTGGTCACGTCCCCGCGTTTTCGACGGCCGATGCCATGATGGC
>JANOZQ010000231.1:0-1644 GCA_031429555.1 Sphingomonas sp.
GACGACACGCTTTTCGCGCGCACTGATTTCGGCCGCTGTTCCAATCGCCACAGCCATCATTCCGTCTTTTGCGGTCACTTCTACCGCGCCATTTCCTACTAATGCACTATAGAATTTCTGGTGCTCGTAAAAGGTCGAGCCATGATGGCTGCCCGATTTAAGCGCCGTGTCGTCGACTGCAATGTGCGTCCGCTCGGAAGCCTTGGGTTGCATGAACCCTGTGCGCGGACTGAACACCAAATCACCAGCCGGGATCAAGCACTCAAGCCGCGCTTCACTCCCCACGGCCGCAATTTCTTCCTGCTGCTCCGCCCCATCAGCGAACATCGACAAGTCGAGCATCGCCCGCGTTCCGTTCGCAAAATCGACAGTGGTATAGCTGTTGTCGATAATGTCGGGCGTGCGGCCATCATATCGCTCGTCGAGATGGTTCACATCCATTGCCCCGGAACAATAAACCCGCACCGCTTCGGACCGCGTGATCAACCGCATCAGGTCAAAGAAATGGCAGCATTTCTCGACCATCGTCCCGCCGGTGTTCGCGCTGAAGCGGTTCCAGTCGCCAACCTTGGGCAAGAACGGAAAGCGATGCTCACGGATGCTCAGCATCTGGAGCTTCCCGATCCGCCCGCCATGCACCTGTTCGATGAAAGCGGCGGCCGGCGGCATGTAGCGATATTCCATTGCCGTCCAGAATATCCCCGGCGACTGCGCGGCGCGCTCGACAATCCAGCGCGCGTCCTCAACTGTCGTCGCCAGAGGCTTTTCACAAAGGATGTTAAGCCCCGCATCAAACAGCGGTTCGAGGACCGAACGATGCGTGTGGTTTGGGCTAGCGACAATGACCGCATCGAGCCCCGCCTTCGCCAGCGCGGCACTATCGGCATAAACCGCCGGTTCTCTGC
Source organism: Sphingomonas sp. (assembly GCA_031429555.1). GTDB lineage: Bacteria > Pseudomonadota > Alphaproteobacteria > Sphingomonadales > Sphingomonadaceae > Sphingomonas_O. The sequence continues at coordinate 906 of JANOZQ010000231.1, forward strand.
CCAGCGCCTTCTTCGCCCATTCGAGCGACCCCGCCGCCGGATCGGCAATCGCCACAATCTCGGCATCCACGGCCACGCGCACGTTACGGATGTGCTCCACGCCCATCATTCCCGTGCCGACCAAGCCGTATCGCAGTGTCAATTGCCTCTCCCGTGCGCTTTTATGACAGCGCTGTCTGAAAAAGCCAATCGCACGAAGAATGCGCTGTCCGCAAGAGGGCATCGCTGCATTGCTGCAATAGTGTTGCACCGCTACAACAGCGCCAGCAGGGACAAGAACATGGCCACACGCAACACGATCAGCGATGTCGCAAAGGCGGCGGGCGTGTCGATCAAGACCGTCAGCCGCGTGCTGAACAAGGAACGCTACGTCCGCCAGACGACCCGCGACAAGGTCGAAGCCGCAATGGCCGCGATGGCGTTCAGCCCCAGCATCGCCGCACGCAGCCTCGCCGGACACCGTTCACACCAGATTGCACTGATCTACGACAATCATTCGCCTTATTATATCCACGCCATTCAGGAAGGCGTCTGGGCGCGGTGCCGCGATGAAGACGTCCGCATGCTCGCGCAACCCGCCGACGTGGCCTCCAAAACGATTGTTGCCGAAATCGGCGGCCTGATCGACGAAACGCATGTCGACGGCATCATATTGTCGTCGCCCGTCACTGACTGCGCGCCTGTGCTCGCCGAACTCGAACGGCGCGGCATCCCCTTCGTCCGCATATCGCCTGGCACC
>JANOZQ010000232.1:0-1716 GCA_031429555.1 Sphingomonas sp.
TACGATGCAGTCTGAGGGGGCCTGCAACAGCGGTTCGACGCTTCGGGATGCCGCGATTGCTGCGGGCAAGTCCGACGTGCTTGATCGTTACGATGCGGACTATCCAAAAGGTCCGCACGATCAGCCACAATCGATGTGCCCAGCCTTCGGGTCGCTCCGGGTGGGTTTGCGCATGCGGCGGACGGCAACGATATTGTCGGGTTCCGCGTGCTGCGTTTATGGCCTGACCTTTACTTCGCATTTCTACGGCGCGCGTCGTTCGGTCGGTTATGTGCCGTTCTCGTCCGAGACGCTGGTTACCGGCAAGCTGTTCGAAGACATTCGCGATGCGGTCTACCAGATTGCCGACCCGGCGCTTTACGACAGTGTGATCGTCACCAACCTTTGCGTGCCGACGGCGAGCGGCGTGCCGCTGCAGCTGTTGCCCAAGGAAATCAACGGCGTTCGGATTATAGGTATCGACGTGCCGGGGTTCGGCATCCCGACACATGCCGAAGCGAAGGACGTGCTGGCAGGGGCAATGCTCGCTTATGCGCGCGCCGAAGCTGAATCGGGTCCGGTAGCCGCACCCAAGGAACGCTCGGCGCTGCCCACGGTCACCTTGCTCGGCGAGATGTTCCCGGTTGATCCGGTTGGCATCGGCCAGATGCTCGCTCCCCTCGGTCTCGCCGCTGGCCCAGTCGTCCCGACGCGTGAATGGCGTGAGCTTTATGCCGCGCTCGATTGCGCGGCGGTCGCGGCAATCCATCCGTTTTACACCGCCAGCATCCGCGAATTCGAAGCGGCGGGGCGCACGGTCATTGGTTCTGCGCCCGTCGGTGTCGATGGCACCGCGGCGTGGCTCGATGCCGTCGGCAAAGCGTGCGCGATCGCGCAGGACAAGGTCGACGAGGCCAAGAACAAGTTCCTCCCCGCGATCCGCGACGCCCTTGCGGCCAAGCCGATCAAGGGACGGATCACGGTATCGGGCTATGAAGGCTCCGAACTGCTCGTCGCCCGTCTGCTGATCGAAAGCGGCGCGGACGTGCCTTATGTCGGCACCGCCTGTCCGCGCACGGTGTGGAGCGATCCCGACCGTGAATGGCTCGTCGCGCGTGGCGTTAAGGTTCAGTATCGCGCCTCTCTCGAAAATGATTTGGCCGCGGTGGACGGTTACCAGCCCGATCTCGCCATCGGCACGACGCCGGTCGTGCAGCACGCCAAGGCCAAAGCTATTCCGGCGCTGTATTTCACGAATCTGATTTCGGCACGGCCTTTGATGGGTGTGGCAGGCGCGGGGTCGCTCGCCACCGTCGTCAATGCAGCGCTCGGTAACCAGGCGCGCTTCGACAAGATGAAAGCATTTTTCGAAGGCGTCGGCAGCGGGCACAGCGCGGGCGTATGGGAAAAAACGCCCGTTGATCGTCCTGAATATAAAGCCAAGTTTGCGGCCAAGCGCATTGCGGCAGCAAAAGCCGAAGAAGCGGTGGGCGTATGACGCTCATTCTCGATCATGACCGCGCGGGCGGATATTGGGGCGCGGTTTACGCGTTTACGGCGATCAAGGGATTGCAGGTCATCATTGACGGTCCCGTGGGCTGCGAAAACCTGCCGGTGACGAGCGTGCTGCATTACACTGACGCGCTGCCGCCGCATGAATTGCCGATTGTCGTGACAGGGCTCGGCGAACAGGAACTTGGACGCGACGGCACCGAAGGCGCGATGAAGCGCGCCTGG
>JANOZQ010000233.1:0-2022 GCA_031429555.1 Sphingomonas sp.
GACCATCTCGTCAACCTGCAACTCGGGATCGAGGATACGGACAAGCTCTCGCAATATACGGTTTTGTTTACCTATGCGAGCAAGCGCGTGACCAGCCGCGGGGCATCACTGCAACCCGATCTTATCGAAAAGCCCGGGATACAGCTTGATTTCGTGGCGCGGGAATCCGTGAAGATTGCGGGCAAGGACTTTGACGTGAAAGTCGAGGCGCGCAACATCACGGGTACAAAGTATCAGGAATTGCAGGAAAACAGCACCAACAAGGTTTTTTACAACCGTTATAATGTTGGTACGACGGTTTCGCTGGGTGTCAGCCTGACATTCTGATCAACCTGCGTCACGCTTTTGCGCTCGCCCCCGATGACAATCCGGCATAGACGGCAATTAACCACGTTCAGGCGGCGGGATTCGCGACGATATGAATTTGACGATTGATCCCCGCTTTGCGCGGCTATGGCAGCAAGTTCCGCCGCGTTTGCCGTATCAGATCGTCGAGTTTTCGCTCATTGCGTTGTTGTCGGTGCAGAGTGCGCGGTTGATCTTGGCAGCTGTTGCGCCAGTCGGTCCGGTCGGCGACTGGAAAGCGGCCACGGGTGCGACGGCGGGAGGCGATGAGGCGCTACTTTCGCGATTTGATCCCTTCTTTCGTGGTGGTGCCGCAACAGGGCCTGCGGTCGTCACCAGCCTTGCCATCAAACTTTTTGGCGTGCGAGTTGACCAAGCGATGGGGCGTGGATCGGCGATCATCGCGACGCCTGACGGTGTTCAGTCTAGCTATGCCGTTGGCGACGAGATCATGCCCGGCGTAAAACTGAAAGCCGTAACGATCGAAGGCGTGACGATTGACCGTGGCGGTGTCGATGAACAGGTTTTCCTTGATCAGTCGGTGGCGGCCCCCGTTGCGCAACCCGGCGTTGCTCCTGCAGCACCGGTTGTTGCAGCACCCGCCGCAGGAACAGCACTGGCCAACGAAATCGGCTTTGTGCCGCGCACCGAGAAGGGACAGGTGACCGGCTTCGTTGTATCGCCTAAGGGGTCGGGAACGGCGTTTCGTGCGGCGGGTTTGCAGGAAGGTGATATTCTGACAGCGATCAATGGACAACCAATCCGGAAGGCGGAGGATGTCGCACCTGCGATCGGCGTAACTCAGCCGTCGGGGACGATAATGATTTCAGTTGAGCGCAGCGGAAAAGCAATCACGCTTTCGACAAAGGCTAACCCATGAAACGGTTGGTTCTTGCGATTTCATTGCTGGCAGCAACGGCAGCGCCAGCCCAGCAGGTCTTGAATCTGCGCGATGCCGACATCCGCGCGTTTATTCAGGATGCTTCGCGCGTGACCGGGCGAACCTTCATCATTGATGCGCGGGTTCAGGGTAAGGTTTCGGTTGTCACCGAGCGGGCTTTGTCGCGTTCAGAATATTTCGAGGTGTTTCTGTCGACGTTGCGCGCCAATGGCCTCGTTGCTGTGCCAACATCTGGCGGGGCTTATCGCATCCAGCCGATTGATACCGCAGCCGCGCAACCCGGTCGGGTTGGCAGTGCCGGGGCAGCGCGCAACCAGTTTGTCACCGAAGTAATCCGTCTTCGTTCGATTGATGCCGCCAGTGCGGTTGAGACAATCCGCCCGCTGGTCAGCCGCGAAGGCTCCGTGACGGCGAACAAAGCGGGCAATAGCATTGTTGTCGCCGACTTTGCCGATAACGTCCGGCGGGTCCGCGAACTTGTACGCCGTATCGACAACGATAACGTGCTGACGCGGGTGATTCCCCTGCGCAATGCCGGTGCACGCGAAATTGCGTCGTCACTCAGTGCCTTGGCAGGCGCAGGTGGCGCAACGCCGGTTTCGGTTGTGGCGATTGATTCGTCGAACAGCATTGCCCTGCGTGGCGATGCCCCGACGGTCGGACGCTTTGCCGAGATTATTGCCGATCTCGACAAACGTGCGGCGGCGGGCTCCGAAATCCGCGTTGTTTTCCTGCAACATGCCGATGCCGAGAAGTTGTTGCCCGTGTTGCAGCAG
>JANOZQ010000234.1:0-5488 GCA_031429555.1 Sphingomonas sp.
GCGCACGACCCAGGTTATCGACGCGATTGCCCGCACGACAAACATGCTCGCGCTAAACGCTGCCATCGAAGCCGAAAAAGCGGGCGATGCAGGACGCACATTCGCTGTTGTGGCCGCCGAGGTTAAGAAGCTTGCACATGACACCCGTAGCGCGATTGACGAAATCGGCGTAACGATGGACTCGCTTACCGGCGAAGGCGAAGTATTCGTCACCGCCATCCAGAGCGGCATGGCGCGCAGCCGCGCCGCCGAAGCCGGATTCGCGCGGATCAACGATACTGTTGCCGAAGTTATCGACCTTGTCAGTCAAGTCGACCGACAGACCGATGATATTGCCCGTTCGACCAGTCTGATCCACGACAGCGTCTGCCGCGTTGGTGACGAGCTGGATGGCTTTGCCGAAGCCGCCAGAGCCAACCGCGACACATTAGGTGGTGCAATTGCGCAGATGGGGCATCTTGAAGTCGGTGCAAACCAGATGCTCGACATGATCGTGCACAGTGGTTTTGCGCCGAAGGACCGTCACTTTGTCGATATTGCCATTGCGGCCACGAAGACGACCAAAGCAGCTGTGGAAAATGCAATCGTGGCAAAGGCGCTTTCAATAGATGACGTGTTTGATACCGATTATGTGCCGGTCATCGGCAGCGACCCGCCGCAATTCGACAACCGCTTCAACAGCACCGCAGACCGGATCATCCGGCCAATCCTCGATCAGATCGCCGCGTCGGACAGCCATATTACGGGTGCCGTTATCACCGACATGAACGGTTATCTCCCGACGCATATCTCGGCGCGATCGCTGCCACAGCGTGCCGGCGATTCCGCTTGGAACGCGCTGAATTGTCGAAACAAATGTAACTACATGGACGATGCCACCGCGCGGGCCGTTGCGTCCGATGCCGATTTCATGCTGACAACCTATCGCCAGAATCTGGGATCGAACGGGTATCGCACGATCAAGAATGTATTTGTGCCGCTATATTTCAACGGCAGGCGCTGGGGGAACCTCGAAGTCGCCTACACAATCGACAAATAGAACGTTTCACGGCAAGGGGTCGCTCGCTCGGGGGACCGCATGGATCAGATGCAGACAAAACGGTTTCAGGCGATGCTCGATGTCGTGGCCCCGGGCCGTGGCTTCGGCGTTTGGTTGAACCGGTTGCGCTTCAAGCGGGCGGCCCGGCGCCATGCTGTCGCATTTTCCCCGTTGCTTGCTGCGGCGCCGGCAACGGTGATGGGGCAGTTGGTTGATGACCGACCCGAAACGTTGGCGTTTTTGCGTGCACCCTATCTGTGCGCGGGCTGGTCGGTCGACGAACGGCTGACACGTTTTGCCGCGCAGGTTACGGCGTTGGCCGGGCATCCCCCGCTCGATTTTTCCATTGCCCGGTCCATCGAGTTGATGCCGCTGCCCGAGATCGGCGAGACAATCCATGTCGTCATAGACAAGCCGATGTGGTTCCACCGCGAAGGCACGCTGGCGATCAACCTGTTTGACGGCAACACGCGGCTGTTCACGCTGGTCTTTGCGTTCGAACCGGCTGTGGGCGGCCTGCGCGCCATGATCGGCGGGATACAGGGCCGCAATTTCGATGACGCGCTGGACCGTTACCGCGACCTGACAAAAGCGGCGCACGGCATCCGCCCGCGCGATCTGATCATCGAGCTTTTCCGTCTTGTCTGTGCGCAGCTCGGCGTCAGCGAGATTCTCGCTATCGCCGACAAGGGCCGCCAGAACAGGCATCCCTATTTCGGTGGGGATGTTACGCGCGAGCTCCCGCTCGACTATGATGCAATCTGGCTGGACCGCGGCGGAACGCCCGTCAACGAATGGTACTTCACGCTGCCCCTTAGAGGCGAACGACGCACCGACGCAGACATTCCGGCGAAAAAACGCAGTATGTATCGCCAGCGCTATGCAATGCTCGATGCAATTGAAGCGCGGATCGGGGAGGCGTGGGCGCGGATGGTGCCAGTGACGCGGCCTGATGCTGACTAGGCTGAAAATCGACAACGTCAGTATTTCCATGCTATCTTGCGACCATGCTCGACGCTGACTCGATCCGTAATCTCAGGGCTTTGCAGCCAGAATTCTCGTTGACTGGCATTGCAGCATTATATGTCTTTGGTTCCTATGCCCGCAACGAGGCGGGGCCAGAATCCGATGTCGACATTGCCTTTGACGTTATGCCGAACGCCCGATTCAGCCTGCTTGACCAAGGTCGTTCACAAGTGCGGCTGAACGAAGTTCTGGGGCGACGTGTCGACCTTGTCGAGCGGGCTGCGCTGAATCCGCTCGTCCGCGAACGGATCGAACGCGAAATGATTCGCGTCTTTTGATGGTTTCGATTCCTGATCGCGACGCCCTGATCCTTGCCCAGATTATCGAGCTGATCGGTCATATCGACCGGCGGCTCGACGGCATGAGTGAAGCAACGTTTGTCTCGGATCATGACGAGGTTGATCTCACAGCTTATCGCCTGCAAGTTATCGGCGAAGCGACGAGGAAACTATCTGACCCCTTAAAATCAAGACATCCCCATATCGATTGGTCCGCGATTTATGCCATGCGCAACATCATAGCTCACGATTACGGGAGTATAATCCCAGCACGCGTCTGGCCTGTCGCGACTGGAGAGTTGGAACCGCTCGCTGCAATCTGTCGTAGGGAGCAGAATTAAACCTTCGCCCCTTGCCGCCGTGCCATAAATGCCAGCTTTTCGAACAGCATCACATCCTGTTCGTTTTTCAATAACGCACCGTGCAGCGGCGGGATTGCCTTCGACGGGTCACGCGACTGGAGGACGTCCAAAGGCATGTCCTCGGCGAGCAGCAGCTTCAGCCAGTCGAGCAGCTCGCTCGTCGAGGGCTTTTTCTTCAGACCCGGAACGTCGCGGACGTCGTAGAAAACATCCATCGCCTTGTTGACGAGGATTTTCTGGATACCGGGAAAATGAACATCGACAATCGCTTGCATCGTGTCCCTGTCAGGAAACTTTATATAGTGAAAGAAACAGCGGCGCAGGAATGCGTCGGGCAATTCCTTTTCATTATTCGACGTGATGATGACGATCGGGCGTTCCTTCGCCGCAATCGTTTCATGCGTTTCATAAACGTCGAACGACATGCGGTCGAGTTCCTGAAGCAGATCGTTCGGAAATTCGATGTCGGCTTTGTCGATTTCGTCGATCAGAAGAACGGGAAGCACCGGTGAGGTAAATGCTTCCCACAGCTTGCCCTTGCGAATGTAGTTCGAAATGTCGTGGACACGTTCATCACCCAGCTGGCCATCGCGCAGGCGGGCTACGGCATCATATTCATATAGCCCCTGATGCGCCTTGGTCGTCGATTTCACATGCCATTCGATCAGCGGGGCGCCCATGGCCTTGGCAATTTCATGCGCGAGAACGGTCTTCCCAGTGCCGGGCTCGCCTTTGACGAGCAACGGACGGCGCAACGTCACGGCCGCATTGACCGCAACTTTCAGATCGTCGGTTGCGACGTAATCGGAGGTGCCCTTGAACTTCATGCGCGCTGCCTTTGACGTTAACGTCAAGCGCGTTAGGCGAGCAGGCCGCCACAGGGCAAGCGCTTAATAGTCGCTGCGGGCAACGGCACGAGCCTCAAGTAGATCCCACAGGCCACGATGCTGGGCGACAATCTGTTGCGCGCCGAACAGCATTGCGCGGTCTTCCGCCGCTGAGTTTTCTGCCGTGCGGATGACCGACGCCAGCACGGCTGTATTCGGCAGATCGGACCGGTCGATATCGAGCGACAAGCGACGCGCCGCTGTTTCCAGCACGGGACGCACCGCGACCCAGTCGGCGATCAGCGCGAGTGCCGCACCGAAGGCACAGCCGGTCCGTTCGGATTGGGCCAGCATATCAATCGCATGATGTTGCGCCAGCACCGCGGTTTCGGTGTCAGCCTGACCCGGCGTGCTTGGCAGCGGCCCGACTGCAACAACGAGCTTGGTCAGCAGCGCTCGTTCATTCGCGAACGCATCGGCGGCATCGCTCAAAAACGCACGCGTCGAAGGATTGGCGACGCGACTGACCGCATGATCGACGACGCCGGGGTAACGCCCGTAAAGCAGACAAAGCAAGTGGACGATGTCGGCAACATTGCGCGCGGCTTCCGGCCCCTGCGTCAGGACGTCCGACATCGGATGCCGGTGCGACGCGCTGCCTTCGGCACGAACAAGCGCTATGAGCGCATCGGCGGTATCGCGGGCTGGTCCCGTAGAAAGTGCCTGTCCGATCATGCCGGTCCTTAAAATACTCACGAAAAACGCACGCGTGACGCTCTTGTCACCCATCGGGATAACAAAAGCGCGTAAAGACGTGGTGTATGCCGCGTTAGGGAAGTGTCAGGACTTTAATAACGCAGGTAGCGGCAGCGTTCTTCGGTCCATGCGGCTTCGTCGGGGTTGGTCAGTGCACTGAGATCGTCAGGTGTTGTGGCGGAATTATCGACCCATTCGCGCAATGCCGGACCGCCGTTGATCACGTCAATCGCGAGCTTTCCAAAGGCATATTCATAGGGGAAATCGCGCCAGAGATCATAATCCGGATAAAGATTGCGGATTGCCTTGAAGGCAAGTGCCTGCAATCGCCACGGTCGAAATGACTGGTGGTCATAAGCCGACCCTTCGGCATGGATATGCAAACCGCTGCACAATTGCCCGACATGCTTGTGGAAAGTCGGCTCGAACGACGTTTCGCGAAGGAAGCAGCCGTGCAACCACCCCGGCGCAACCCGCTGCATTTCGGCATGGACAGCGCGGGCATCAATGTCGGGCGCGCCGAAAATTTCGAGCGGTCGTGTGGTCCCCCGCCCTTCGGACAATGTTGTCCCTTCGAGCATCACTGTCCCGGCATAGGCGCGCGCCATGTTGATGTTCGGCGCATTGGGGCTGGGGTTGATCCACAGGCGATCCACCGGCCAGCCGAAGCCTGTCGCGGCGTTGGGTTGATAACCGCTCATCTCGATAACGCGGTAATCGACGTCGAGTTTGAAATGATCGATGAACCAGTGCCCAAGCTCACCCAGCGTCAGTCCGTGGCGCATCGGGATCGGCCCCGCGCCCACGAAGCTTTCCCACCCGGGGCGTAGTGTGAGGCCTTCGACGGGCCGTCCTGCCGGATTAGGACGATCGAGCACCCAGACTGTCTTGCCGTGCTCGGCCGCCGCTTCGAGGATGTAAAGCAGCGTCGTGATAAAAGTATAAATCCTACAGCCCAGATCCTGTAGATCGATCAGGATGACATCGAAAGTGCCCATCGACTGTCCGGTCGGGCGGCGCACTTCGCCATAGAGGCTGAAGACCGGAATGCCGTGGACCGGATCAGTAAAGTCGGGCGATTCGACCATATTGTCCTGCTTGTCACCGCGCAGGCCGTGCTGCGGGCCAAATGCTGCCGTAATGTTCAGGCCGCTGGCAATCAGCGCATCGAGCGAATGCGTCAGGTTTTCGGTGACCGAC
>JANOZQ010000235.1:0-1880 GCA_031429555.1 Sphingomonas sp.
GTCGGCGCAAACGCCGCCGCATGCATTCGAAAACGTCAACGTCGTTGCGGCCGCTGCTGGTGTCGAGACGAGCGCAAACGTTGCGGCGAGAACAGCCGTAGAAATCATCTTACTCATACAAACCCCCAAATATCCCGACCCAAAAACTCGCGCGTGGTCGAACACGATGAATCAGCCATAAACCAAGTTGCGCGGATTGCAAAGCATGCGTGGTTAACCCGGGAAGCTAATATACTTTATGTATCGTCGTGGGACACATGTCCCGCTATCACGTGCCGATGCGCACTTTATTCCTGATTTTGCTCTTACAGTTCGTAGTGCCCGCGCCCGCTTATGCCTGGTGGGAATATGGGCATTACACCGTAGCCGATGTCGCGATGTTGCAAGTCAAACCGGCAACCCGCGCCAAAATCCGACAGCTTTTGCGTGAGGGTCCCGCGCTGGACACCCCCGAATGCCCGACGACGACGCTGGCGCTCGCGGCTTATTGGCCCGACTGTATCAAGCAATACCGCGACCGCTTCAGCTATGCGAATAGCTGGCATTACCAGAATGTCGACATCTGCAAGCCGTTCGATTTGAAAGAGGCCTGCAAGGACGGGAATTGCGTGTCGGCTCAAATTACCCGCAATGCGAAATTGCTGGGCGATGCCAAACTCCCCAAACGCGAGCGGTTGATGGCGCTCTCTTTCCTCGCGCATTTCGTTGGCGACCTTCACATGCCGCTCCACGCGGGTGACAAAAGCGACCGCGGCGGCAATGATCTCAAAGCCAGCTATGGCCTGTTCGCGGGTGCGCGGACGAATCTGCACAGTGTCTGGGACGGTTATCTCGCCGAACGCGCGATCACGACACCACCCGCGGGGCCGAAAGGTCTGTTGCAGGCGATGAGGCCCGGCATGGCAGAAGGGAATGTGACCGACTGGAGCCGCGAAAGCTGGGTCGTCTCGCGCGATGTGGCCTATGCGATGGCCATCGGCGACCCCTGCGGCCCTGTCCCTGTGCGTGCGGCACTCGACAATGCGAAGATCGAAGCGCTGGTGCCCACCGTACGTGACCAGATTCTACGCGGTGGAATACGGCTGGCAAGGTTGCTGGACGAAGCACTAGACTAAATCTTAGGCCGCCCGCGCTTGGGCATTTCACTGACCGCAACCTTCACCCCGCGTCGCGACAAAGCTTCGCGCAGCAAACATTCGATCTGGGCATTCACGCTGCGCAAATCGCCTGCCGCCGCACGCTCGATGGCGGCGTGCAAGGCCGGGTCGAGGCGCAGGGCAAAGGGCTTCCTCGCGTCCGCCATCCTACTGGTAAAGCGATCCGGTGTTCACAATCGGCTGTGTATCGCGCTCGCCGCACAGCACGACCATCAGGTTGCTGACCATCGCCGCACGGCGCTCGTCATCCAACTCGACGACTTTCTTTTCGGACAGCATGGTCAGCGCCATCTCGACCATGCCGACCGCGCCCTCAACGAGTGTTTTGCGCGCCGCGACGACGGCCTCGGCTTGTTGCCGGCGTAGCATCGCGCTGGCAATTTCCTGGGCATAGGCAAGGTGCGTGAACCCGCATTCGTCAACACTGATCCCGGCAACACTCAGCCGCTCGGTCAACTCGGCGCGCAACTCGGCACCAACCTGGTCGTGGTTCCCGCGCAGGGTAATTTCCTGATGCTCGAAGTCGTCATAGGGATAACGCGATCCGATGGTGCGCACTGCCGCTTCGATTTGGACCATCACGAAGGCCTTGTAATCATCGACATCGAACAACGCCTGCGCGGTGTCAGTGACACGCCAGACGACTTGCGCTGCCATTTCAATCGGGTTGCCGCGCAGGTCGTTGACCTTGATCTTGTCCGAAATCAGATTGTTCGCGCGTGC
>JANOZQ010000236.1:0-1876 GCA_031429555.1 Sphingomonas sp.
GGTCCGCCATGCCGACTACAAGGATGATACGCATCTCCAGGACATTGCGCTGGTCCACTTTGTCGGGGACGCGCGCGGGCTGAAAACGGTTGATCTGCACGACGACAAGGACGGTGTCCTGCTCGATCACCCACGTTACAATGCGCGGCGCGGGGTGGTGCAGGGGCGGCAAGTGCTGCGCCGCGTTGATGCGACGCGCACCGAAAGCGAGTTTCAGACAAGCTTTGCGCTAGGTTGGGGCAAGACATTGCCGGGGCCGGAAGGGCGGCCGTCAGTGGTGCTGATGCGCGTGCCGTTGGATGTGATGTATGACCCCGAATGCCGCCGGACCGAATACTACCGCCTGCGGACGGGGCCGACGACAGTGTGCGCGGCGCGGATAGGCAAGGATACCTGCACCGGTGACAGCGGCGGGCCACTGATGCTGACTGTCGACCGCCGCAAGCCCGACGACGTCGAAAGCGCGCGGACAACGACACAGATCGGCATCGTCAGCTGGGGCAAAGGCTGCGCACAGGAAGGCAGCCCCGGCGTCTACACCCGCATCACCGCTTACCGCGACTGGATCCGCCGCGCGATGGCGGCGCCGGTCGGGGTGAATGAGCTGCGGTAGGGGTTAGCGCGTTTCGTTCCCGCTGCGGGTATCTCCGTTGCCACGCGTATCACCGTTGCCGCGGGTATCGCCATTCCCACGGGTGTCACCGTTGCCGCGCGTGTCGCCATTTCCCTTTTCGTCGGACGCATTCGCCTCCCCCGACGCATTGGCATCGACAGTGTTTTCAATTGGCACTTCGGTCGTTGTCGACACAACTGCCTCGACGCTGTTTGCTGGCGTAGCCGTTCCGGGTGTTTTCTGGCATCCCGCTAGCAATATTGTTGCGGTCAGTGCCATCGTCGCATTTCTAATTGTGCGCATTGCTCGTCCCCCAATCATTGTTGTTCTCTAACATTACACCAACCGTTGTGCCTTTAACAACCGTGCGAACCGCGAATCATTTCGAAGCGGGTCGAGCAATGGATCGACGCGTGCCTGCAAAAGACCAGAGTCCCCAATCAGCGCGGCCCGATTAAGTGTATCAAACGCAGCATCGATATCGCCCCACTGCGCCAGAATTTGCGATTGTTGATAAAGTGCACTGTCACCAAGCTCGGCTTTCAACTGTGCCATCGCGCGCTGTGCGCCAGCATTGTTGCTAAGCCGTCTCTCCACGATCGCCAGTCCGGGCAAGTTCAAAAGTGAACTATTTTCAAGGAGAAAGGCGGCGCGTGCTTCTTCAAGTCGACCCAGCATAAACAGGCAGCTAGCGATATGTCCGTTGGCGTTGCGTAATTGTGGATTGAGTTCGAGCGCTCGCTGTGAAAGTGGCATCGCCGCTTCGTATTGACGAGCAAGATACCGGATCAGTCCGCCGGTGCGGAATGCACGAGGATTGAGCCGGTCGAGATCGATTGCACGGTCCACAGCGGTGATGGCCTTTTCTGCGCTGGCGGAACGAGCAACGAAAATTGCATAGAGCACGAGTATGTCGGCATCGCCGGCGCCAAGGGCAGCTGCGCGCTCAAACGGACCACGCGCATTTGGAACATCCAGCATACCGGTGTAGAACGCCTGACCCAAGGCAAGCTGCGCAGCTGCCAAATCAGGTGCAAGTTTCACTGCTCGCTTGGCGGTCGTAAGCGCGTCCTGATTAAGCGCTTTCAGATCGGCCGCTTTTGCGTATTGACTGGCAACGCTTGCCACGGTGCGCGACCGAGCCGCATAAGCATCCGCATAACTCGCATCCGCGACAATTGCCTTATCAAATTCAACGAGCGCTGCCCTGTCACTCTCCTCGCCGCCGTCCGAATTGAACAGTGCACGCCCTTTCAGAAACGC
>JANOZQ010000237.1:0-2526 GCA_031429555.1 Sphingomonas sp.
GGTCCGCCATGCCGACTACAAGGATGATACGCATCTCCAGGACATTGCGCTGGTCCACTTTGTCGGGGACGCGCGCGGGCTGAAAACGGTTGATCTGCACGACGACAAGGACGGTGTCCTGCTCGATCACCCACGTTACAACGCGCGGCGCGGCGCGGTGCAGGGGCGGCAAGTGCTGCGCCGTGTCGATGCCATGCGCACTGAAAGCGAATTCCAGACAAGCTTTGCACTCGGCTGGGGCAAGACATTGCCGGGGCCGGAAGGGCGGCCGTCAGTGGTGCTGATGCGCGTGCCGCTCGATGTGATGAGCGATCCCGAATGCCGCCGGACTGAATACTACCGAATACGCACGAACGCGACGACGGTATGCGCCGCGCGGACGGGCAAGGATACGTGCACCGGCGACAGTGGCGGGCCACTGATGCTGACTGTCGACCGCCGCGGTCCCGACGACGTCGAAAGCGTGCGAACAACAACGCAGATCGGCATCGTCAGCTGGGGCAAAGGCTGCGCACAGGAAGGTAGCCCCGGCGTCTACACCCGCATCACCGCTTACCGCGACTGGATCCGCCGCGCGATGCTCGTGCCGACGGGGGTCAATGAGCTGCGGTAGGAGTTAGCGTTTGTCGGGTGCTCCGCGCTGGTCTGGAGTGCCGCGCTGGTCTGGCGTCCCTCGTTGATCTGGCGTGCCTCGCTGATCCGGTGTTCCACGTTCAACGACCGCCGCTGCGTTTGTCGCCGTCGTATTCTCGTCAGTGACGTCCACTGCATTTGCCATCGGCGCTAATGTAACATTTTCTGCTGCTGGCGGAGCCTTCTGGCATCCTGTGCTCGCGAGAGCCAAGAGCAAGATCAACGATGCTGATTTAGTCGGTCGCATAATCATTCCCCCGAGTTAAGTGCACTTGCTTAACGCTTAAACCCGCGCTCGATCAATCGGGTAAATTCTGGATTGGTCTGCAGGGGCGTGAGCAACGGATCAACACCGGCTTGAAGCAACCCGGCGTCGCCAACGACGCTTGCCTTTTGAAGCGTTTGCAACGCAGCATCGGTGTTGGCCCATTGGGCAAACACCTGCGCCTGTTGATAAAGTGCGTTATCGCCCAATTCACTTATCAATTGTGCCATTGCCTTATCGGCGGCTTGAGTATTGCCGAGCTTCTTTTCGACGATTGCAAGCCCAGGTAGCCGCAACAATGCAGCGGGTTCGACGATGTATGACGCGCGCGCCTCGGTCGTTTTATTAAGCATCAGAAGCGAATGGCCAATGTTACCGTTCGCATTCCGCAGCTTGGGGTTGAGTTGAAGCGCTTGTCGAAGGAGCGGGATTGCTTTGAGATAATCATGGGCCAGATATTGAACCAATCCGCCTGCGCGAAAAGCCAGCGGGTTCAATCGATCAAGGTCCATGGCCCGTTTAGATGCCTCGATTGCTTCCCTTGATTTGCCCGACCGAGCGCAAAACACCGCATAAAGAGTCTGAATGTCGGCATCGCCCGAACCTAGTGCAGCAGCGCGATTAAACGGGCCTGTTGCGCTGGCGATATCGAGTCTTCCCGTCGAATAAGCTTGCCCAAGCGAGAGTTGCGCGGCAGCTAGGTCCGGAGCGAGAAATGCTGCTCGTTTTGCAGTTTCGACCGCATTATCATACAACGCGCGAGCCTCGTTTGATTTGGCATATTGATTAGCAATGGCGACCAATGCTCTCGACCGCGCCGCATAAGCATCCGCATATTTCGGGTCCGCCGCTATGGCCACATCAAACGCCGCCAGCGCTGCCCTGTCACTCTCCTCGCCGCCGTCCGAATTGAACAGTGCACGCCCTTTCAGAAACGCGTCATAGGCAACCACATTCGTGGTCCCGCCAACGCCCGGTTTCGCCACAGCCACCCGCACGGCAAGCGCTTCCGCCACGATCCGTGCAATTTCGCTTTGGACCGCGAACACGTCGGTCAGCTGGCGATCAAAACTTTGCGACCATTTGCTGAAACCGGTTTTGGTATCGACCAGTTCGGCAGCGATGCGGACCACGTCGCCCGCACGGCGGACGCTGCCTTCGAGCAGGAAGGCGACGCCCAGCTTGTTGCCGATCACCTTGGCGTCGGCAGCCTTATCGCGGAAGGTGTTGGCCGATGTCGGGGCCGCAACTTTCAGCGCCGGATTGCGCGCGAGTGCCGAGCGGATTTCTTCGGACAGCCCGTCGGAGAAGTAAATCTGTTCCCTGTTGCCGCTCATGTTGGCGAAGGGCAGGACCGCAACACTATTCGCCAGCCGTCCGCTGCCGAACGGATTGAAAACCACCAGTCCACCGGCAACCACCGCCAGCGCACCGCCGCCAGCCGCCAACGCAGTGCGTCTTGAAAAACCCTTAGCCGTTGCCTTGAACGCAACGGGCATGCCCATGCCGATGCCCGAAATACCCGCAGCCACGCTTGCCATCTCTGGTGCATCGGCGCGTCCCTGCCAGCTCGACAAGTCAACGCTATGATATTGCCGAAATCCGAGCGGTGCAGCGGTCCCGTCCAA
>JANOZQ010000238.1:0-2545 GCA_031429555.1 Sphingomonas sp.
GGCGCGGCGTTGCGGTCTGCGATGATCGGACGCGGGCGCGGTTCCTGCGGTGTTGCGGCGCGGGGGAGCGGCTCGGCGATTTTGGTGGGCTTGGCGGGGCGGGCCACGGCGGGGGCATCGGGATCGCGGCGGCGGAAGAGAAAAGCACGCTCGGCATCGTCGAGGTCGAGGCTGCGCGCCCAGATGACGACGCCAGTGATGCTTAGAGCTGCGACACCGACGAAATTGACAATGCTCTGGATTTGCGCATCGGGGATGAAGGCGAAGCCCCATTTGAGCGCGCCCGCACCGGTCAGGCCGATGAGGCCGCCGAGGCCCGCGGGCAGGCCGAAGACAGCGTCGCCACGGAACAAGGCAAGGCCGATGCCGATGAGCGAAATACCGATGCTGGCCCAGACAGTGCGCCGCCGCCAGCCGCTGACGGGCACATCGCGCCACAGGCGGACGGCCGTGATGAGCATGACGGGAATGAGCAGGATGATCGCCGGACCCGCAAGCCACAGCATGATGTCCGACGTCCACGCGCCGACACCACCGAGCCAGTTGTTCGCGGGACCAGCAGCGGCGGTGTTCATGGCGGGGTCGCTGGGGCGGTAGCTGACGAGGGCAAGCGTGACGAGCAGCGATGCAATGACGAGCGCGACCGATCCGACCAGCGTGCCACTGCGCACCGCGCCACGCTTTACGGCGTCCCGCCATACTGGCATTTGCGTCATCTTTGCCCGACTAGCCATCGACCCGACCCCTTTTGTTCCGTAGAATCGCAGAGTGGAGAGTCGGGGTCAAGAGTCAGGCGGTGATTGCTGGATTGATGTCGGTTTTGGTGAAATCATTGCCGACATAAAGCAGCGGGCAGTCATTCCGGCGCGCAACATCATAGGCAAAGCAATCGATGATGTTCAGGCTGGCAGGGTGGACGCCTTTGCCCCAGCGGGAATAAATTTCGGCGATACGTCCTGCCGTCGCACCATCGACCGGCATGACTTCGAATTCAATCGCATCGATCAACTCGCGCATGTTGTCGCCAAGCGACCGCCGATCCGCGACAACAAGCGCCTCTGCTAGCGTGGCAGCCGAAATTACCAGTTTATCCGCGAGGTCGATTGCGTTTTTACATACCGTTTTTGCCGGTTCATGGAGCAGCATTGCCATGAGTGCCGATGTATCGACGGCGATCACGCCGGCAAACCGTCCTCATCATATAGGAAGTCCTGACTGCGCGCGGCGCAAGGGCCGGGTGTTGCCTTGCCCGCAGCCGACGCAACAATGCGTTCGATTAATTCGCTGCGTTTTTCACGGTCTGTGGCAGCTTTGACCGGCACCAACTTAACGGCGGCGTGACCATGACGCGTCAGGATGACTTCATCGCCTGCCTCGGCGCGGCGGACGAGGTCGGTCAGGCGGGCTTTGGCTTCGGTGACGGAGATTTGCATTAGTTGGCCTTCGTTACTCGCTGGCCAGTAATTAGACCATCTAATGGTCCATTTCAAGCTAAGGCGCTCAAACCTTCTTCAATCGCCGGACCAGTGCGCTTGTGTCCTGCCGTCCGCCGCCCATTGCCTGGACTTCGGCGTAGAATTGATCGACGAGAGCGGCGACGGGGAGAGTGGCCCCGTTGGCGCGCGCTTCTTCGAAAGCCAGCCCCAAGTCTTTGCGCATCCAGTCAACCGCGAAGCCGAAGTCATACTCGTCCTTGACCATCGTGGCCCAGCGGTTGGTCATTTGCCAGCTGCCCGCCGCGCCGCCGCTGATCGATTCGAACACGCGATCGAGGTCGAGGTCGGCGGCCTGGGCGAAACGCATGGCTTCGCTGAGCGACTGGATGGTGCCCGCAAAGGCGATCTGGTTGCACATTTTGGTGGTCTGTCCGGCACCCGGCGGGCCGACATGGACGATGCGGCTCGAATAAGCGTCCATGAAGGGCGACGCGGCGGCGATGCCCTTGTCGGTGCCGCCGCACATAAGCGTGAGCGTGCCGTTGACCGCGCCGACCTGCCCGCCGGTGACGGGGGCGTCGACGCTGTGCAGGCCCATGCCCTTGGCTTCGACGGCAAGCTGGCGGGCGATTTTGGCGGAGACCGTGGTGTGGTCGATGAACACCGCGCCTTTGGTCATGGCCTTGAACGCGCCATCGCGACCGAGCGTGACCGACGCGAGATCGTCGTCATTGCCGACGCAGGTGATGACGGCTTCGGCACCGTGCGCGGCTTCGGCGGGGCTGTCGACGGCAGTGCCCTTGTGTTCGGCGACCCAGGCATCCGCCTTGGCGCGGGTACGGTTGTAGACGGTGAGGCTGTGCCCTGCCGCCGCCAAGTGTTTCGCCATCTGCCCGCCCATGACGCCGAGCCCGATAAATGCCAGTTTTGCCATGAGGGCGTCTTAGTGCGCGTTTGCGGGGAGCGCCAGATGAGGTTAGAGGCATGAAGTAATAGAAGTGAAGTTGTTCACACGAAGGCGCGAAGGCACGAAGGGGGTAGTGAGCTTTGCATGATATCGAGCATTTAGCCGCGGAAGCAATTGATTGTGGCATCAAATTGCACAAGCG
>JANOZQ010000239.1:0-2255 GCA_031429555.1 Sphingomonas sp.
AGGATATGTTGCAGGCGTTTGCCGTTAAACGCGGTGATGGCTTGTTTGGCTTATCGGCGCGGATATTGGGATCCGAAGTAACGAAAGGCCTGGGTGCAGGATGGGCATTGATCGACTTTGCTACTCATTGTTCTGACCGGACAACGCGCGAGCGGGCGGTTGGACTATTCGAGCCGGTGTCGATCAAGGGCCCCAAGCCGCTGCGGATATTATCCAAGATTGCACGGACCAAAGCAACAAAGCCAATTAGTCAAATCATGACCCCCGTTGGACGTTGGGCAATGTTACGAGCTGTCTTGTCGTGATTTGAACCTGTGCTAATCTCTTGTCATCATTACTGTGGGGACTCGGGCGATGTGGCGGTTTCTGGCGGGGGTTGGTGCGGCGTCATTGTTGATGCTGGCGGGGTTGCTGGTCTGGCAGGCGCGGGCGGATAAGCCGTCGCCGATACCGCCTGCGCCTGCTGAGGCAGCCGATGCGCCGCTTGGGATGGTCGATCTGGCTCCGCCGCCGCAAGCCAGTGAACGGACGCGTGAAGAAAAACGGTTTGCACGGTATGACAAAGATAAGAACGGCGCCGTCGGTAAGGCGGAGTATCTGTTCAGTCGGCAGAAGGGATTTGCGAAGCTCGACGCCAATGGCGACGGGCGGATTTCGTTCGAGGAATATGCGGTGAAGACAGTCACCAAATTTGCCGCAGCGGACAAGGACCGCAACAACGCATTGAATGCCACCGAATTTGCCACGACGCGGATTATCCGCAAGGCCAAGATGGCGACAAAGCCAAACTGTCCCCCTAGTCTGCGGGCTCCAGCTGCACCTGCGGATGATGCAGAGGAAGGGTAGGGAGCCACCCGGCCAGTGCTTCGCGTGCCCTCGACGTGTAGAGGCGCTTGCGGTCGGCTTTTTTTGATTTGCCCTCGAGATCGAGCGGCGGGAACAGGCCAAAGTTGACGTTCATCGGCTGATAGGTGCTGGCATCCGCCCCGCCTGTGATGTGTGCGAGCAGCGCGCCGAGGGCCGTTGTGGGCGGGGGCGGGGCTAAATCGGCGTCAGCTGCAAAACGTCCAGCCAACATGCCGATTGCGGCGCTTTCCAGATAGCCTTCGCAACCCGTGATCTGTCCGGCAAAGCGGACATGTGGCGCGCTTTTGAGGCGCAATGTTTGGTCGAGAAGCACCGGTGATTTGATGAACGTATTGCGGTGTAGCCCGCCCAGTCGCGCAAACTCGGCATTCTGCAGCCCGGGTATCATGCGGAACACACGGACTTGCTCGGCATGTTTCAGCTTGGTCTGAAAACCCACGATGTTCCACAATGTGACGAGCGCATTATCCTGCCGCAACTGGACGACCGCCCACGGCCAGTGTCCGGTTTTGGGATTATCGAGCCCAACCGGCTTCATCGGGCCATAGCGCAGCGTGTCGAGCCCGCGTTCGGCCATGACTTCGATCGGCATGCAGCCGTCGAAATAGGGGGTGTTCGCTTCCCATTCCTTGAAGACCGATTTTTCGCCCGCGATCAGCGCCGCGTGGAAGGCAAGATATTCGGCTTTGGTCATCGGGCAATTGATGTAATCAGCGCCACCCTTGTCCCAACGCGCGGCGCGCCAGCAGATGTCCATGTCGATGCTGTCATGATGGACGATGGGCGCGAGCGCGTCGAAGAAGGCCAAAGCATCTTCGCCCGTCTGCGCACCAATGGCAGTGGCGAGGGCTGGGGCGGTAAGCGGGCCAGTCGCGATGATTGTCGGTCCATCGGGCAGGGCATCGATGCGTTCGCGGACGAGCGTGATGTTGGGGTGCGAGGCAATGGCGTGCGTGACGCCCGCCGAAAAACCGTCGCGGTCCACGGCGAGCGCGGAACCGGCGGGGACGCGATGTTTGTCGGCCTGTGCCATGATAAGCGAGCCGAGCGCACGCATCTCCTGGTGCAGCAGGCCGACGGCATTCGAGTCCGCATCGTCCGAACGGAAACTGTTCGAACAGACGAGTTCGGCGAGATCGTCGGTCCGGTGCGCGGCCGTCTCGTCACCGCCGCCGCGCATTTCGGACAGCCGGACCATGTGGCCCGCCTCGGCAAGCTGCCAAGCCGCTTCGGATCCCGCGAGCCCGCCGCCAATGATGTGAATGTCGTGGTTCATACAGACCGTCGTTTCAACTTCACGAGCGTCTCGTCAAGCGCCGCGAGAAACCGCGACCGGTCGGCTTTTGTAAAGGGCGCTGGCCCGCCGATCACGTCACCACCTGCGCGCA
>JANOZQ010000240.1:0-2255 GCA_031429555.1 Sphingomonas sp.
TGCCCGTCATCGCCGCGCCCGCATCGGCAATCGTCACCGAATCGGTCAGCATCGCGATCACCGCCGCCGTATAGCCCGTCGCCGAACCGATAATCAGAACACGCTCGCCCGCGGTGATTCGGGCTTCGCTTAGCAAACGACCCGTCACCATCGGCGGATTGACGCCGCGTCCATCGCCCATCGGGATGATGCGATCGGCATAAGCGGTCGAGCGGCGATCCGTCGGCACATAGTCCTCGCGCGGCACTGTTCCCATTGCCTCGATCACGCGCGGATCGGTCACGCCGTCGGGACGTAGCTGGCTGACGACCATCGCATGCCGCATTTCGTCGAACTGCTCGGGTGTCATCGTGTTCATGTCGCTCCGCTATCGCATAGCTGTATTGCATTGGCAACACAGTATCGCATCCACTTGCTTCTATCGCGGTGCAGCATCGCCGCCAAGCGCCTTGATGCATGCCTTTTGTTGACTTGGCGGCCATCTCCGCGCAGAGGCGCTCCTCGCTTTCGGCCCGATGGCGGAGTGGTGACGTAGAGGACTGCAAATCCTCGCACCCGGGTTCGATTCCCGGTCGGGCCTCCAGCCATTTTCGGCCACACGCAGGCAAAGCTTGCGCGGGCCTCGAAAATGGCTCGGCCGGCCTCAATGCACTTGAGGACCGACGAGGTGGCTTTGCCACGGCGCATCCCGACGTTAAGGGCACCACTATGACCCTTCGCCTGTTCAACAGCCTGACGCGCCAACTCGAAGACTTCACGCCCCTCGTTGGTAACGAAGCCCGCGTCTACACCTGCGGCCCCACGGTTTATAACTACCAGCACATCGGCAACATGCGCGCCTATGTCTTCGCCGACACGCTCGGTCGCGCACTCAGCTTCAAGGGCTATGACCTGAAGCATGTCATCAACATCACCGATGTCGGTCACCTGACCAGCGATGCCGACATCGGCGACGACAAGATGGAAAAAGCCGCGACTGCGCAGGGCAAGACCGCGTGGGACATCGCCAAATTTTATCAGGCCGACTTTGAAACCGATCTCGCACGGCTCAACATCCGTCCGACCGAACACCCCCGCGCGACCGACTACGTGCAGGCAATGATCGAATGGGCAAAATCAATTGCGGACAAGCATTGCTATGTCCTCGAAAGCGGCCTCTATTTCGACACGTCGACGGTGCCCAACTATGGCGCGCTCGCCCGCGCGAACACTGACGAAGGGCAGAGCCGTATCGAACCTGTCCCTGGCAAGCGTCACGCCACCGATTTCGCGATCTGGCGCACGACCCCACCCGGCGAGACGCGGCAGATGGAATGGGGGTCACCCTGGGGCCGTGGTGCACCGGGCTGGCATCTTGAATGCTCGGTGATGTCGGGCGCGATCCTCGGCTTTCCGTTCGACATCCATACCGGCGGCATCGACCACCGCGAAATCCACCACCCTTGCGAAATCGCCCAGAATCAGGCGCATGAATGCGGTGCCGACAGCGGCGCGCGAATCTGGATGCACAATAATTTCCTGATCGACAGGCGCGGGAAGATGAGCAAGTCGAGCGGCGAGTTCCTGCGATTGCAAACGCTCATCGACAAAGGCTTCCACCCCCTCGCCTACCGCATGATGTGCCTTCAGGCGCACTATCGGAGCGAGATGGAATTTACATGGGAAGGGCTGGCAGCGGCGCTTACGAGGCTGAAGCGGATAGTGATGGCCGTCGAGCGCACTCATGCGTCACTCAAATTGTCGGGCGCATCGTATTCAAACGTGGAAGATAATTTCCAGCTACATAATTTTGTTCGTGCAGTTTGCGAGGATCTCAATTCTGCAGCAGGCCTAAGTAGTTTAGACGATCTTTTGGTCAGTAAGGTTGGGATGAATAGCGAAAATCGGAACATCCAAGAGAGACTTGGTACAATTTACCAGATGGACCGTATTCTCGGCCTCAACCTCCTTACCCTCACCCGCGCTGACCTCCGCATCCGCCCCACCTCTGCCACGCTCACCGAAACCGACATCGAAGCCCGCCTCGACGAACGCAAAGCTGCGCGCGCCGCAAAGGACTTCGCCACCTCGGACCGCATCCGCGACGACCTCATTGCCCAAGGCGTAGAAGTCATGGACGGCGACCCGCTCGGCTGGGACTGGAAGCTCGACATTTGACCATCGCTACCCTTCCCGCACTTGTCCGCCCGCTGCTCGAAGCACGCCTGCCCGACTGGCTCGACGTCCGCTGGTTTTCGACCAAAGACGAAGCCTTT
>JANOZQ010000241.1:0-1959 GCA_031429555.1 Sphingomonas sp.
ACAGTTCGAACGCCAACGCCGCTTGCCCGATCAGCATCTCAAGCCCGTCTACGGTCGCCAAACCGCGCGCCTGCGCCGCGGCTAGCAATGGCGTAACCAGAGGTGCATAAACGATGTCGTAAACCAAGGCATCATCGGGCAACATTGATAAGTCGAGAGTCAGCGGCGCTTGACCAACCATCCCCAGCAGCGTTGCATTGACGAGCAGCGCGACCGGCGACAGCGGCTTGTCGAGCGTTTGAACCGAACCCTTCAACCCGAACCGCGCAAGGATCGCCGCACCCTTCAACGGGTTCCGCGCCAGCAACGTAACCGATCCAACGCCCGCTTTCGACAATGCAAACAGGATTGCATGCGCTGCGCCACCCGTCCCGACGACAGCGACGGGCATCCCCTCAAGGTCAAAATTGGCTATAGGCGCAAAAAATCCGGCGGCATCGGTGTTTGTGCCCATCAAGCTGCCGTCCGGTTGGCGCATAATCGTATTCATCGCGCCAATCGTTCCGCGCACGTTGCCCGGATCATCAATCAGATCCATCACGGCAATCTTATGCGGGACCGTAACATTGCATCCGCGCCAAGCTGAATCGTCACGACGCTGCTCGATATAGTTTGCCAGGCCTTCTGCCTGCACATGACAAGTCCGGTAGTCCGCCTCGATCCCCAGCTTGGCCAGCCAAAACTTATGGATGACCGGCGATTTGGATTGCGCAATCGGATCACCGATCACTTCGGCGTAGGACTTCATGACGCCAGCACGCCGCGCACACGCAACCAATCGAGCAAAGGTAAAAGCGGTAGACCGAGGATTGTGAAATGGCTGCCCTCGATCTTTGCAAAAAGCTGCGCACCCAGCGCCTCTACGCGATACCCGCCGACGCAACCTGACACATATTCTCCTTCGCGCGCCACATAATCCGCAATAAAATGATCAGACAAAGACCGCATTGTCAGCTTGGCGTTATCAACATGCCGCCAGACTGGTTGTCCATTTTCAACAGCGACAACAGCACTGAACAACCGATGCGTGCGCCCCGACAAAAGCCGCAGCTGTCCCGCAACATCATTACCCGGCTTATCGAGCATCGTTCCATCATCCAACTCAAGTGTCTGGTCACAGCCCAGCACAATATCCCCGGGTCGCGACGCCGATACGCGCATCGCTTTTAGCTCAGCGAGCGCATCGGCCAGATCGCGTGCCCCCAATCCCTGCGCCCGAAATGACGCTTTTGCAGCCTCCTCGTCAACGCGAGGGGCGACCGCTACAAACGAGGCACCAGCGGCCTCCAGCATCGCTCTCCGCGTCGCGCTCATCGAGGCCAGTACCAGCATTAACTGGCCCGCCGTTCGTTAACGAAACCAATAATCGCCGCCGCCGCTTCTTCGATAGAGCGACGCGTCATATCAATCACCGGCCAGTCATTATCGGCAAACATCCGTCTTGCATAAGACACTTCGCGGGCAACAGCATCGGCATCAACATAATCGGTTTCGGGCGCCTGATTGAGTGACAGCAACCTGTTGCGGCGCACCTGGATCAATCGCTCGGCGCTGGTGATCAGCCCAACGACAAGCGGATTTTTCAAGGAATACAACGTCTCGGGTGGCGGCGACTCAATTACAATCGGAATATTGGCCGTTTTGTAACCACGATTGGCGAGATAAATCGACGTTGGCGTTTTTGATGTCCGCGAGACACCTGCCAGGACGATATCGGCTTCCTCCCAATTCTCCCATGCAATCCCATCATCATGCGCAATCGTGAACTGGATAGCCTCGACCCGCGCAAAGTAGGCATCATCAAGGACATGCTGTCGTCCCGGTCGCGCCTGTGCTGTCTGCCCGAGAAACCCCGACAGCGCATCATTAACCGCATCAAGCGGCGCGACTGCCGGAATACCCAGTGCACGACACGCCGCTTCCAAACGTTTGCGCGTTTCAGGATTGACCAACGTAAAC
>JANOZQ010000242.1:0-6797 GCA_031429555.1 Sphingomonas sp.
CGGTCCGCCGCGAAGGCTCGATTTAGCTTCGCTAAATCATCGTGCGGCGGACTTGGTCGGGACGACAGGATTCGAACCTGCGACCCCCACACCCCCAGTGTGATGCGCTACCAGGCTGCGCTACGTCCCGACCGAGGTTGCGCGTCTAAGGCTATGGCGCGGCGAGTGCAACTGTTCGCTTCAATGCTTATGCCGCCATGGCCATTGGATGCAGGTCGAGCGCCATCGTCACGCACTGCATGTCGAGGCCGCGCGCGCTGCTTTTGCGCAATTCGCTGCCGGTTTGGGTAAAGCCGAGTTTGCCCAGCACGCGGCCCGACGCAGGGTTGTCGGTGAAATGGCCCGAAACAATGCGATCAAGCCGCAGCGTATCGCGCGCCATCGCGATGACGGCGTGACCTGCTTCGGTCGCAAAGCCCAAGCCCCAGTGCGAAGGCACGATCCAGTAGCCGAGCTCGAGATCACCGTCGCGGTCGGCCAGGCCGATGCCACCGATCAGCCGCGGGGCACCCATCGTGCGCTGGAAAATCAGCATGTCAGCTTCACCAACTGTGCGGCTGCGGCCGAGATAGGTTTCGGCGTCGCTGACTGTATAAGGCCACGGCGCTGTGGCGAGCTTCAGCACAACATCTTCGCGCGCGAAAGCGGCGGTCAGAGCGGGCGCATCCTCGACCCAGCCGGGCCGGAGCAGTAATCTTTCGGTTCTCGCGAACATCATTATCTCTCCTTGGGCGTGCCCATAGCCATCGATAACGACGGCTCGGTGACACTGATTCAGGGAGATACAAAAAAGGGAGCGCGGGGGTGACCCTTACTCCCTACGACCTGCCTTGGCAGATCTTCGGGTCACCCAGTTGGTGACCCATAAATCGGACCACCGGTTATTCGGCTGCCATCATAATCGGATCGACCGATACATATTTGCGGCCTTGCTTGCCTTCGTGGAACGCCACCCGGCCTTCAGCGAGCGCAAACAGAGTGTGGTCCTTGCCACAGCCGACGTTGCGGCCCGGCCACACGCGCGTGCCGCGCTGGCGGATCAGGATGTTGCCGGCCAGCGCATGTTCGCCACCGAATTTCTTCACGCCAAGCCGACGGCCCGCCGAGTCGCGACCGTTACGGGTTGAACCACCTGCTTTTTTATGTGCCATGGCTGGTTACTCCTTATCAGCTTTTGGCGCGGCTTTTTTGGCCGGTGCCTTTTTTGCAGCAGTTTCTGCCTTGGGGGCAGCCGCTTTCTTCGCCGGCGCGGGCGCTTCAGCGACGGCTGCGGTTTCGACTTCAACCCCCTCGACTTCGCTCAGGACAGGCTTTGGCGCAGCTTCCTTCTTGGGCGCTGCTTTCTTTTCTTCCGCCGCACCGACGCTGATGATCTTCAGGATCGTGTGCTGCTGGCGATGGCCGTTCTTGCGGCGATAATTGTGACGACGCTTCTTTTTGAAGACGATGACCTTTTCGGCCTTGGCCTGCGCAATGATTTCGGCGGCAACAGTGAGCCCCGCTGTTGATCCTTCGCTGGTGAACAGGATATCGCCGAGCGAAATCCGCGAACCCGCTTCACCGTCCATGCGGTCAACGACGATCTTGTCTCCGGCGGCAACGCGATACTGCTTGCCGCCCGTGCGCACGATTGCGAACATGGGCCTCAACTCTTTTTCAAAACAAATGACGCAGGCAGCAAGATGCCGCTCGCGGGAACGGGGCCGATAAGCGAGGCGGCCGAAGCTGTCAACCGATTCAGGCTCAGGCGTTCGGCAGGGACAACCCCGGCAAATCACTCACGAGGTCGTGCAGATACGTTCGGGCGGGAGCGTAATCAAAAACCCTGCGCCTTGATCCTGCCGGACGATGGTCAGCTGACCCCCCACCTGTCCGACGAGAGCCGTCACAATGAGCATGCCAAGGCCGCTGGATGCAGCAGGATCAAAATCATGGGGCAGGCCTTTGCCGTCGTCAGACAGTATGATGTTGATCCCGCCGTCCTTGCGCACAATTCTGATCGAAACCGTTCCCGGTCCCGACCCGGCAAAAGCATATTTCATGGCGTTGGTGATCAGCTCATTCACGACCAGCGCTATCGAAACCGCGTCGTCGAGCAGCACCGGCAGTTTATCTTCACCCGCAAAATGCAATGTGATGCGCTTGTCACCATCAAGCGCGGTCATGGTCTCAACCGCAAGTTCTTTGAGATACTTTGACAGGTCTACGCTTTCCTGACCCGACGATGTGTACAGCCGATGGTGCATGCCGGCGACAACGCCAACGCGCGAGCAGGCCTGGAGCAGGCTTTCTTTCACATCGGGCGATATGGTCCGCTCAGCCTGCAAGGACAGCAGCGAGGTCACAAGCTGAAGGTTGTTTTTGACGCGGTGGTTCACTTCCTGCAGCATAATGTCCTTGATGCGGACGGCCTGCGCCGCTGCTTCCTCGGCGGCATGTCGCATCGTGTCGTCGCGGATGGTGAGGACGGCACCGATCAATGATCCGTCATCGGCATAAATCGGCTTGGCATTGCCCAGCGCTAGGACTTCGCTGCCATCGGGACGACGGATCCGCCACCGCGCGTCGACAACGGTTTCATGGTTGCGGACGGCACGGGTAAGCGGCAGGCTCTCGACGGGATGCGGCTGACCATCCTCGGTCCATAAGCTATAGGCCCGCGTATAATCGTCGGGTTCGACATCGAGTTGGGCGACGCCATGCAGCCGTGATGCGGCTTCGTTGACGAACGTGATGCGACCCGTCGGATCGGTGACGATAACGCCCTCGCTCAGCTGGCCCAGCGTTGCTTCGCGCTCCGCCGCGATAGCCTGGCATTTTTGACTGCTCAATCGAAGCTCGGCTTCCGCCTCTATCTGTGCCGAAACGTCGACATTGGTGCCGAACCATTTTTCGACCACGCCGTTCCCGTCACGCATCGGTTGGATACGCGTCAGGAAAGGGCGGAAAGTCCCGTCGGCACCGCGCAGGGGAAATGTCATCTCGAACGGCTCTCCAGCCGCTATACAGCCGGTCCATCGTTCGAGCACCGAGGGCAGAACATCGGGATCATGCACTGACTGCCAGCCCCAGCCTGCCATTTGTTCGGGGGTGGTTCCACAATAGTCGTGCCAGCGCCGGTTATACCAGAAAATATACCCGTCGGCATTGGCCATCCAGCATAATGTCGGGATGTTATCGGCAAGGAGGCGGAACTGGCCATCGTCGATCACTGCACTATTTTCATGCGGATTTTGAACACCCGTTTCAACAGATGTCAGCGCGGGTTTAACCGCCTGTTGATTGATCATGCCGTCTGCCATCTGTGGTCGCAGAGGGTAGATGTAATCGCGACGAAACACTATGACCAATGCATATGAATAGACATTTGTGGCCAGGCAGGACGATGCAACAGCCGTCTTTTACCCGGAAATCGCATACCCGATAGGCTTGAACGACCCGCCGTTCGATTGCAGCGCCGAGCAGGCCGTGAGGCCGATGACCAAGTCCATTTCGGCAAGAAAAACGATACTGTCCTTCGCCCTGCTCCGGGGTGGCTCGACCGTGAATTTGCCGCTGTCACCGTCAATGACGACATTCATGAAACAGTTGAATGCAGTCGGGATCATGTCCGGCGTGATGCCCCACGGTGCCAGTGCATTCGCAAGATTGCCGAAGCACCCCTGATGCGGGTCGGTGTCGCCATAGATGATGCGGAAGGTGTCTCTCGAACAGGGTGTCAGCAGAAAATCGTGGCGACCGACATCGTCGTGCACGATGCTCAGCATCGGATGGCTGCGGTTCGAATACAGGATGTCACCGGTCGAGAGGAACAGTTTGCTCGCGTAATCGAGCGAGCGCCCCGACGAAATGACTTCGCCTGTGTCGGCGGCATTATAGGCGAGCAGATCGGCCACCTGGCCACCACGCGGATCGATGACCGTTAGTTGCTGGCCCTTTTGAAGTGTGAAGCCGACGCCCGAACGCGGGGCGATTTCAACCGAACTCATGCGGCGCGACGGTTATAGGGGCATTCCCAGTCACTTTCGACCGGGCGGCCGCTATATTGCCGGGCCTCAGACATTTCACCGTGGCGTGCGAGCATCGGGTTTTCGTTGCCCGCCAATGCAACATCACGTTCAAGGATCGAGGCGCGAAGCTTTTCGTATCGACCCTCGGCACGAAGCTGTTCGAACTGGTCATGCAGGTTAAACACAAGTGCCGGGTGCGCGAAGCGACGTGCGGGGCGGCTCGACGCGGGATGCAAACCGACGACGAAGAACGCTTTTCCGCCGAAACTAAGCGAGAAATGCGGACTGTCGGGATCGGGGCTGACCGTGTCATCGACCGGAAATCCCTTCCAGTCGTCCTTGTCGGCCAGCGACTGGACCCGCTGCCACAGCGCTTCTTCAAATGCGTCCTCGGACAAGGCCGGGGATTGTTCGAAAATGACAACAAGCGTGCGGAAAATGCGGTTGTCGATCGTGTAGCGGTCGATCACTTCGAGCAGCGCGGGGTGAATGCGCAGATCATCCCACCCCGACGTAATGTCGCGGGCGACGAGGATATCCATCTGTTCCTTTGCCAGCGCCGCTTTTGCACCGACACATGGAAATTCCGGCGTCTGGACCATGTCGCGGAACGCAGCAGCAACAGGGTGGTCGTTATCGAAATCGACAAAATGCATGATAGTCCCCATCGGTTGCGGGGTGCAGCCCGAAAGCTGCACCCCGTTCCGGGTTATTCAGCTTCGAGGCTGTGCTTCAGGTCGCGCATCTGGTCATGCCCCTGCTTCACCGACGTGTAGCAATCAGCGATCAGGCTGCGGGTCGACGGTGAGAGATCGTTGTCTTCGAGCGCAGCTTCATACTTTGCCTTGATAACGTCTTCGCCACGTTCGACTTCACTGACCACGGCCTGCTCGTCATTGCCCATGACGGTTTCCTTCAGGCCCATGAACGAGCGATGCGCACTGGCAAGGAATGAGCCGTCATCTTCGGGATCGCCGCCCATAACGGTGACGGCTTCCTGGAGGCGTTCGGCAACATTTTCGCGTTCATTGGCGCGGTCGAAAAACATCGGAACGAAACGGCCCGAGTCTTTGGCTTCGGCAGCGGCGCGGTACCCATCAACGCTGTCGATGGTGGTTTTGATCAGCCCATTGAGGACGCTGACGTCGTGCTTGTTTGTATCGGTCATCATAAAACTCCTTGGGTTGGGGTTTGTGCTGAACTGCGGTCGGACAAAAATGTTCGGGCATTTCGGAAAAAAATTGCGATGAACCGAATGCGATTTCAGCTCGCCGCAATTGGCCAATCCTGTGGATCGACGCTCGGTCGGCCGTCGATCTCGCGGTGATCAAGCGACGTTTGAAAATCATCACCTTTGATTGTGAGATCGGACCATTCGATGGCGACCAAGCGCTCGCCAACGCCGGCAATGCCGCCCACTCCCACAACAGCGAAATCAATCGTGCCGCGCTCGCATTCGGCCATAATGCCGATCATCTTTCCGACATTCTCGCCTGCACGATCAACAACTTTGCGTCCGACAAGATTGCTCACCGCAACCAGCGTAGGAGCGGGCGCCTCCTTACTTTTGCATTCGGCGGCACGGGCACCGTGCTCTTGCAGTGCAATACGGCCGAGCCAGCGCCACACGCCGACTGCATTGACCAGCACGAGGAATGCGTTGGTCAGCAACAAATGCTGCTGCCCCGATGCCAAAGCAACGGCGCACCATGCCAGCGAGCCCACGGTAAACAGGACAAAGCCCCAGCCCGTTACGCGCGCACCCAAATTGGCCGCAGTCATAACCGCGGCGGTCATTGTTGCGACAGGCGCGACAACTTCAATGATGCTGTTCATTCTGACTGAACCGGACCGCAACTACCAATGTTCCGTGCTTCATGAGGCGGCATACTTATCAAAATCACGCAATCGGGAACCGCGGCGGCGCGATGATGTTTTCCCCCGCAATCAACGGGAGTGAAGAAATGAATATCATCATCATGCTTATCGTCGGCGGCATTATCGGCTGGCTTGCGAGCATTGTCATGCGGACCGACGGACAGCAGGGGATCATCCTCAATGTGGTTGTCGGCATTGTTGGCGCCATGCTCGCCGGTTTCCTGCTGACACCGCTTCTCGGTGGTGCGCCGATTACATCAGGTGCGCTCGATATCCGTTCGCTGGTTGTTTCGTTCCTCGGCGCGCTTGTGCTGCTTGCGATCGTCAACCTCGTCCGTCGCGGATCCGTCCGTTAAGTTTTAAGAAACAGGAGTATTTATGAAGAGCATTTCACTTAAATTGGCTGTCTGCGCGCTTGCTTTGACCACGGTTGCAGCGTGCAATAATACGCCAGCCGAAAAGGCCGCTGAAAACACGGCCGACATGATGGAAGATCAGGCCGACGCGGTGCGTGATAACAGCGAAATGAAAGCCGACAATATGGAAGACAAGGCCGATACGCTCGACAACCGCCTCGACGGTGTCGATTCGACAGCTGAACAGAAGATGGAAAATCGTGCAGCCGGCGTCCGTGCAGCGGGCGAAAACAAGGCTGATGCGATGGAAGAAAAGGCCGACATGGTCCGCGACAACGCGACCAAATAACGACGCCTTTCGGGCCGCATGGAGGGTAGCAGCTTTTGCGAGCTGCTACCCTTTATTGCATGTCCGCCACCGTGCAGGAGATGACGATGGACGACGAACAAGTTGAATTGACGACGACAGACGCCCGGGCTGGAACGACGCCGCACATCGTCCGCTACGTGCTCATCATTTCGCTGGTCTTGGCAATTGTGGCGATGGGGATCG
>JANOZQ010000243.1:0-3618 GCA_031429555.1 Sphingomonas sp.
GCCTCGTCGAGCGCCCGATCCCAAGCTGCTGCAAAATCCTCATCCTTGCGCCGAAGCTGATACGGACTGCGCTCGGGCACGCCGACAAGCCGCGCCGCCCCCGCCACATTTGCCGTATCGACCAGCGCCGTTAAAAACGCCTCGCGCTTCGCCGCTGTCCAGCGCTCGGCGAGTGCCACTGGCACCGCACGCACAACTTTCCCCTTCGCTCGCGCGGCCATGAAATTCTCCCAAATCGAAGAGCAAAAAAACTCTCTCCCGGCAGGGGAGAGAGTGGACTCGCCCTCTAGGCGAGTGGAGAGAGGGCCAGCAGACCAAGACATTCACGCCTCAAAACCGCCCCGGCCCCGACTCGCATTTCTGCATCGTTCAATATTGATAACCAAACAGCGTCACGCTGTCAAGCATAAAGTGCGTATTTGGTTATTTATTGAGGAAACGCTTTTCTTTCTCGACCAGTGTCGCAAAACTTGGCCGTGCCAGCATCGCCGCCGCGTATGCCGTCACTTTCGGGAAAGCCGCCGCATCGATAATCACGCCCGCGTGGCTGAAATTCACAAAAGGCGCGGCCACCGCAATGTCGGCCAATGTCAACCGGTCCTCGACCAGGAACCCGCTCGCCGGAATTACACTTTCCAGATACGCGAGCACCGGCGGCAACGCCTCGGCTTCGGCCTTGTCGGCTGCCGCCATGTCGCCTTCCATGCCCATCAAACCCGCAACAACCCGGTTAAAGAAAATCGGCACAGCGGCGGCAAACATGATTGTATCTGCATATTCATCGAACCACACCGTCCGCCCGCGCGCCCGCGCCTCGACCGGGATCAGGTTATGCTCGGGATATTGCGCATCCAGATAATGGACAATCGCCGATGAATCACACAGCTGGAAATCGCCATCCTCGAACGCCGGGATTTTCCCGAACGGACTGATCGCCAGAAATTCCGCGCTTTTCGGTCCCGGCGGCGCGACCTTGTTTTCCACCGCCAACCCCTTTTCGGCGGCGAAAACCATGACCTTGCGGACAAACGGGGACAATGTGCTGCCGTGAACGATCATCGAAAAGCTCCCTAAATTTGCGCTGCGCTACGCCTGACAAATTTGAGTTGCAAGCCGCAACGCATATAAATCTCTTGGCGGTCTTTGCGTGACACAAATTATCTCACGCGAAAAACGCGAAGCACGCTAAAGCGGTATCATGATAAGCACCCCCGCCATCGCCGCCATCCTCTGGTCTGTCATTCTCGGCGGCGTCGGTGGCGTGCTCACCGAAATCGGCCCGTGGTACCGCGCGCTCAAAAAGCCCAGTTTTCAGCCGCCCGACTGGGCTTTCGGTCCGGCATGGTCGATCATCCTCGGCCTCGCTGGTTGGGCCGCCTACATGGCCTACACCACCGCGACGACCGATGCCCAGCGCACGGCGGTCATCATCCTCTTCGCCGTAAATTTCGTCGCGCACTTCGCCTGGTCACCGCTGTTTTTCAAATATAAACGCCCCGATCTCGCGCTGATCGAAGTCGTATTCCTGTGGAGCTCCTGCCTCGCCCTCTGCATCTTCCTCCGCCCGATCTCGGTTACGGCCAGCTGGCTGGTTGCCCCCTATCTGGCATGGGTCAGCTTCGCTGCCTGCCTGAATGCTGCCATCGTAAAACTGAATCCGCGCACCGCACCGTGAAGCCCCCCGAGAGACTTGGCGCCCGTCGCGCCGAAATCCTCGACCGCGTCGCCGATCACATCCTTGTTCACGGCCTCGGCGCATCGAGCCTGCGACCACTCGCGAAAGCCGCGCAGACCAGCGACCGCATGCTCCTCTATTATTTCAGCGACAAAGCCGAACTCGTCGCCGCCGCGCTCGAAATCATCGCCATGCGTCTGACGCAAATCCTCGAAAGCCGCAGCAGCAACGCCCCGCGTCCACTCGACGAACTCAGGCCAGCTCTATTGACCACCATCTTCGCCCCCGACCTCTGGCCCTACATGCGCATCTGGCTCGAAGTGGCGAGCCTCGCTGCCAAAGGGGATAGGTTCTACAGCGATCTCGGCAACCAGATCGGTCGTGGTTTCCTTGCTTGGGGTGCCGCGCAACTCGACAGCAAAACCCCCGAAAACGACGCTGCCAAACTGCTCGTCACCATCGAAGGCGCGCTCCTGCTCAAAAGCGTCGGTCTCGACGACATTATCACGCGAGCCAGCTAATCACGGTTCATCAATAGGCCCAGCACCAGCACGACTCCGGCGCCCCACAAGATGACGGCGGCACTTGCCGGCCACAGCGCGGCGTCGTTACCGTAAAGCGCAGGAAACCAGGCAAAGGCAGTGCCATCGCACAGCAACGCCGCAGCATCCATAATCATTGCAGCGACCGCCATCTGCCCGCGCGCCAGTTTTGCAATCGGGCGTGCGGACAGCAACACTGGCACCGTTCCCGGCACGACCAGCACATACGTCACAACCTGCCACACGCCCGACAACGCACCCATCGGCACCAGCACGCGGATCAGCATTGCTGCGGCGAACCACAGCAGGACACCATAGCCCGCCAGGATGGCAATCTGCACACCGGACAATTTTACGGCCGTCGTCATTTCCTGTTCTCCTCGGCCAAACAGCCAATTTGGTATATGTAGCGACTGCTACAGGAACATGCAATCTGCTTGTCGCCAGGCTTGGTCTACGGCACACAGGCGGTCGCAACCCGGAGGCCGCTATGATTTCCCGACTGACCCTGTTAGCCGCCGCCTTCATGACCATCGCAGCTGCCCCCGCCCCGAAATGGACCCTTGTCATCCACGGCGGTGCC
This sequence comes from Sphingomonas sp., assembly GCA_031429555.1. Taxonomy (GTDB): domain Bacteria; phylum Pseudomonadota; class Alphaproteobacteria; order Sphingomonadales; family Sphingomonadaceae; genus Sphingomonas_O. The sequence continues at coordinate 2,801 of JANOZQ010000243.1, forward strand.
GGCGTTATCGAACGCGCGCGGATCAAGCCCGAGCAGGACAAGGCGATCCGCGCCGCGCTTGCGCTATCGCTCGAAACCGGCTCGGCGATCCTCAAAGAAGGCGGCACCTCGCTCGATGCTGTCGAAGCCGCCGTCCGCATTCTCGAAGACGACCCCAATTTCAACGCCGGTCGCGGCGCGGTCTTCACCTATGAAGGCACCAACGAGCTAGACGCCGCGATCATGGACGGCCGCGACCGCCGCGCCGGCGCCATCACCGGCATCACCAAAACCAAAAACCCGATTCAGCTTGCCCGCGCCGTCATGGAAAGAAGCCCGCATGTCATGCTGTCGCGCGAGGGGGCCGATCAATTCTCGGTCGAACAGAGTCTCGAACAAGTCGATCCATCCTATTTCGCCACGCCCGAGCGTCGCCGCCAGCTCGACGAAATGAAAGCGCAAAAGCTCTCCTCGTTCGACGTTGACCTCAAATACGGCACGGTCGGTGCGGTCGCGGTGGACACCCAAGGGCATGTCGCCGCTGCCACGTCGACCGGCGGCCTGACCGGCAAACGCTGGGGCCGCATCGGCGATTCACCCATCATCGGCGCTGGCACTTATGCGGACGACCGCGGCTGTGGTGTTTCGGCAACCGGCGCGGGCGAATTTTTCATCCGCGAAGGCGTCGCGCATGAAATCTGCGCCCGCGTGCGCTTTGCGAACGAAAAAATCGTCAAGGCTGCCGACACGGTCATGGCCGATGTCAAAAAACTCGGCGGTTCGGGCGGCGTCATTGTCGTCCATCCCGATGGCAGCGGCGGCTGGAGCTTCAATACGCC
>JANOZQ010000244.1:0-1889 GCA_031429555.1 Sphingomonas sp.
TGGGCCAACCAGAGCCTGTTTATCCGCACGATTTCGATGGCCGCGACGACCGACGCCGATCATGCGCTGGCCCTTGACCTGTCGCGGCGCATATCGCGCCCTGATCTGGCCGTCATGATCGGCCGCAGCGCGGGAATCAACGGGTATCGCGACTATATCCGCGCCGGATTCCCGACCATGCCGGTGTCCGCAGAAAACACGAGTAACTGGACGATGATCCATGCCATTTCGCGACAGGAAAGCCAGTTTGACCGTAAGATCGTGTCGCGAGCCGGCGCGCGCGGGACGATGCAGCTGATGCCCGGGACGGCGCGCGAGACCGCAGGATTCATCGGCATCGGCTATTCGCCGTCGAGCCTCGACGATCCGGCCTATAATATCCAGCTCGGCAGCTGGTATTTCGGACGGTTGATGGACCGTTATCAGGGCAGTTATCCGCTTGCTGTTGCCGCCTACAATGCGGGGCCCGGCAATGTGAACAAATGGCTTGCCGCGAATGGCGATCCGCGCGCAACCGGGGATATTCTCGGCTGGATCGAAGCCATCCCGCTCACGGAAACGCGCGGATATGTGCAGCGGGTGCTTGAGAATGCGGTTGTTTATGACCTGCTCAATCCAAGGGGCGGGCAGCCTCGACAGAATCCGCTGTCGACTTATCTGGGCAAGCGAAGTCCGGGTTGACCGACAATCCCATCACGCCTGCAGGCTTTGCAGCCATGCGGGCCGAATATGAGCAATTGATGACTGTCGAACGCCCGTCGGTGGTCGAAACCGTAAGCTGGGCCGCAGGCAATGGCGACCGGTCGGAGAATGGCGATTACATTTATGGCCGCCAGCGGCTGCGCCAGATCGACCGGCGCGCGGGTTTTCTGGCGCGGCGGATGAAAGCGTCGCGGGTGATCGATCCCGCTTTGCAGACAGATCATTCGCGAGTCTGGTTCGGCGCGGTTGTGACCATTGCCGACGAGGACGACAATCAGCGCATCGTGACGCTGGTCGGCGATGACGAAAGCGATGCGACGACAGGCCGGATCGGCTGGAGTTCCCCGATGGCGCGGGCGCTACGCGGGAGCGCGGTCGGCGATGTCAGGCTTGTCGTTCTGCCGGGCGGCGAGCGCGAATGGGAAGTCGTTGCGATTGGCTATGCAGACGCGGCTAAACGGCCCGATGCGCCACTGGCTCCGTGCTGATTATTGACACAATCGTCCCGGGATTGGCCGACGTCACTTCAATCCGCGCATCCAACTGACCCGCAAGCGCTTCGACAATCCCGGTCCCAAGACCGACTTTTGATGTTTCCGACGGCGGCGGCATTCCGATACCATTGTCGCTCACGCGTAGAACCCATGCGTCACCGTTGGATTCATAAGCAACAACGATCGCTCCCGTTTTGGGAAACCCCGGAAATGCGTGTTTTACAGCGTTGATCACGAGTTCTGTCACGATCAGCCCCAGGCTAACTGAAACATTGGCATCGGTAACACTCTCATCGACAATCGCTGTGAGAGTCAGATCGTCCCCCCGCGAAATCATTGATGCGGAGATGCTTGCACACAGATCGGTGAAATATGTGCGGACGGACACATCGCCTTTCTTTCCGGCAGAAAGCTGCGTCTGCAAGGTCGCCAGCGACATTACCCGGTGCCGTGCGTCGTCGAGATGCGAGCGCACTTCGGCATTTTGCACGTTTCGCGCGCTTTGCATCAGGATGCTTGCAATAATCTGGAGACTATTGGCAACGCGGTGCTGCAATTCGAGCAACAACGTGTCGTTTTCATGGACAAGCACTGCCTTTTGTCGCGCCTGCTCGCGCACGTCGGTAACATCAAGGATTGCCAGCACGATCCACATTTCGTCTGAATCACCGGCAATGACTTCGTGCGCGTTCA
>JANOZQ010000245.1:0-6740 GCA_031429555.1 Sphingomonas sp.
CGCAACTCCGCCGCCGACTTGGCAACAGGCTCAAGGTCCGAATATTCCTTCGACAGCGCGATCAGCCGGTCCGTCGCCAAGTCACCCGCCGACAACTGCCCCTGCAACGCCTCGCGCCGCGCTTCGATGGCGGCAATACGCTCGTCGGAAATCGTTGGGGTCATGGCAAAGTAACGTGTAGGTCGTGGCGGAAGCTGCCCATTGGCGCTGGCTCAAGCTGAAGTGTCGCTGGCGCGAGGAGCGGGATTAGCTTCTCTCGAATGGCGGCATACTCGGTCGAGTCACTTCCCAGCCCAAGCTTGAAATCAAGAAAAAATGACCTCGTACCGAGGGTATGGTCGGCACCCACGATCAGAATTATGTCATGCCCACGACGCCGAGCCTTCTCGATACTTTTATTGGGATTGCCCTGTAGAAACTGAAGCACAGCAACGCCTTTGGAGCGAAGAAAAGCGGAAAGCGCTGCCACTTCCGGCGCAGCACCTGTCGACACCACTGCATATTCGGCCAACGGTTCCGAAGGCGACTCCGCTAACATCCCCAATCGTTCAATCCCCGCAGCCCAGCCGACTGCCGGTGTATGCGGCCCACCCAAGGTCTCGATAAGCCCGTCATAGCGCCCGCCGCCGAGCACTGTCCCCTGCGCGCCCAGCCGGTCGGTGACGAATTCAAACGCCGTATGCCGGTAATAATCCAACCCGCGCACCAGATGCGGGGCGATTTCATAGGCCACGCCCGCTGCGTCCAAGCCTTCGCGGACCTTGCCAAAGAAATCCTCGGCCTCGCCCGACAAAACCATTTTCGGCGCGCTGTCCGCCGCTGGGCGGTCACGCGGATCTTTGCTGTCCAATATCCGCATCGGGTTCGCGTCAAGCCGCCGCTGGCTGTCCTCCGACAGTGCCGACCGAAACCCCTCAAAATGCGCCACCAACGCCGCGCGCCACGCATCGCGGCTCTCGCCATCCCCCAACGTATTGAGCTTCAGCGTCACGCCCTCGCTGATCTCCAGCTCACGCAACAACTGATCGGCAAAGCACAGCAATTCCACATCCGCTGCTGGTTCCGCCGCGCCGATGACTTCGGCATCGAGCTGATGAAACTGCCGGAACCGCCCCTTTTGTGGCCGCTCGTACCGGAATAGCGGCCCATGCGTTGCCACCTTCAGCGGCGCATATTGCTGCCACCCCTCGGTCAGATACGCCCGCGCGATCCCCGCCGTGAACTCAGGCCGCAGCGTCAGCGAATCCCCGCCGCGATCCTCGAACGTGTACATTTCCTTCGACACGACATCGGTCGTTTCACCAAGCGACCGCGCAAACACTGCCGTCGCTTCGAACACCGGCACTTCGACCCGCCCAAATCCGTAAAGCCGCCGCACCCGATCAAACGTCTGCACGACATGGTGAAAGCGGTCGGCTTCTTCACCGATCATGCTCTGCGTGCCGCGTATCGGGCGGGGTGTTTCGATGCGTGCCATAGTGCGCCGCGCCTTAATCGGATAACACGACCCGACGCAACCGGACGGAGACGAACTTGGCAAAGCAAACTCTGGGCCAGCGCATTGCTCCCGCTCGGTTTCTGGCGTTCCTTGCCATTTTTGCCACCGCGTTTGCAGTGCAATTCTCGCCCGCCGACTGGGCGCGCGCGCTGATGACGAGCTTTGACATTGCGGGTGTCTTTTTCCTCATTGCGATAACACCCGTCCTGCGCACCCATGGCATTGCGACGATGCGCCGACACGCTGCGGAAAATGACGCCAACCGCGTCGTGCTGCTGTTCATTACAGCGATTGTGATGCTCGCCGTGCTGGCCGCCGTCGCATCGCAAATCAGCATCACGTCAAACGAAGACCTGCCCAAAGGGCTGATCATCGCCACACTTGTGGTTGCCTGGCTCTTTTCGAACATGATCTTTGCGCTGCATTATGCGCATCTCTTTTATCGCACGCGCGGCGACGGCGGACTCGATTTTGGCGGTGAGCGCTATCCCGCAGAAGCGGGACTCGATTATGGCGATTTCGTCTATTTCGCGTTCACGCTCGGCATGACATTCCAGACGTCGGACGTGAACATCACGACGTCGCAAATGCGTCGCGTGGTGACCGCACACAGTTTAGCCGCCTTCGTTTTCAACATCGGCGTGCTGGCGTTCACGATCAACGTACTGGGCAGCCACTAGACGGCCCGCGCGGCCCGTGCCAACAACTGCGCAACAATCTTTCAGAAAGCCTCTCCCGTATGCGTTTTCTCGCCGTCGCGTTGCTTGCCGCCGTCTCAACCCCCGCGCTTGCCGCCAACAGCACACCACAGCCGCTCCCGATTATCGACACCATTCCCGCCGCAAAGGACACCCCCTATCCCGGCACAATGACGCTGAAAGTCGATGCGACCGATCTCGACCGCGCCATATTCCGCGTGCAGCAACGCATTCCGGTCGAAAGTGGGCCGGTCACACTGCTCATGCCCAAATGGCTGCCCGGCAATCACGCCCCGCGCGGCCAGATCGAGAAACTGACGGGCCTTGTCATCAAGTCGAACGGCAAAACGCTGGCCTGGAAGCGCGACATGGTCGATGTCTTTGCCTTTACGGTCGATGTCCCGCGTGGCGCACGCGCGCTCGACGTCAGCTTTCAGTTCGCGTCCGCCACCGCAGCCGATCAGGGCCGCATTGTCGTCACACAGGAAATGCTTAACCTTCAGTGGGAGGCCGTCGCGCTTTATCCCGCAGGCTATTTCACGCGGCAAATCCCTGTGACCGCAACCGTTACCTACCCCAAGGGATGGCAAGTCGCGACGGCGCTCCGTCCGACTGCCACCAACGGCGATACAGTCACATACGAAACCACCAGCTACGAAGTCCTCGTCGACAGCCCGGTTTTCGCCGGAAAATATTTTCGCAAAGACGATCTTGGCCAAGGTGTCGTGCTCAATACAGTGGCGGACAGCGCCAAGGAACTGGTTGTCCCCGATGCCACGCTGCAACTCCACCGCAATCTGGTGACACAGGCCGTCAAGCTGTTCGGCGCGCGCCATTTCGATCATTATGATTTCCTTCACGCGATTACCGATCGGATGGGCGGCATCGGCCTCGAGCATCACCGCTCGAGCGAAAACCAGAACGACCCCGGCTACTTCCTCGATTGGGACGCGTCGCGCCTCGACCACAACCTTCTGCCCCACGAATTTGTGCATAGCTGGAACGGCAAATTCCGCCGCGGTGCCGACCTGTGGACGCCCGATTACCGGACCGAAATGCGGAACTCGCTACTGTGGGTCTATGAGGGGCAGACGCAATTCTGGGGCCACATCCTCGAAGCGCGTAGTGGCATGGCAACCAAACAGGACAAACTCGATACGCTTGCGGGCATTGCCGCGCGCCTTGACACCCTCCCCGGCCGGGCATGGCGCAGTCTGGATGACACGACGAATGACCCCGTCATCTCGGCGCGACGCCCCAAAGGCTGGGCCTCGTGGCAGCGCAGCGAAGATTATTACAACGAAGGCATGCTGATCTGGGTCGAGGCCGACGCCATCATCCGCAACGGCACGAAAAATGCGAAAAGCATGGATGATTTTGCAAAGGCATTTTTTGGCATAAACGACGGCGACTGGGGTCAGGTCACCTATACGTTCGACGACGTGGCGAAGACTTTGAACGGCGTCATGCCCTATGACTGGACCAAGTTCCTGACCGACCGCCTCACCGAAAAAGCGACGGGTGCTCCGCTGGGAGGCTTTGCACGCAGCGGGTACAAGCTCGTCTACAGCGACACCCCGACGGGCATCGCCAAGCTGGCCATGAAAGTGAACAAGACACTCGACCTGACGTGGTCACTCGGGCTGAGCGTCGGTAAAGGCGCAAAAATCAGCGCCGTTGTCTGGGAAGGCCCCGCGTTCGATGCAGGCGTCACCGTGGGACAGGAAATCGTCGCCGTGAACGGTCTGCCCTATACCGATGACCTGATGAACGACGCCGTTACGAATGCAAAGGGCGCCACTGCACCCATCCGCCTGACGCTGAAAAACGATCTCAGCGTTCGCGACGTCAACATCATCTGGAACGGCGGTCACCGCTATCCACGCTTCGAAAAGACCGGCACCGACGACGGCGCGCTCGACCGTCTGCTTGCTCCACGGCCCTGAATTGGTATTTCGCCGGTCACCCCTGTATCGGCGTTAATTATGCAGATTGCCGACCTTCGCATTGCGCTGACCAGCGGCAACTATAATTATGTCCGCGACGGTGCGAACCGAGCGCTGAACAATCTCGTCGGCTGGCTGCTTGATAAGGGCGCGGCGGTGCGCGTCTATGCGCCGGTCGTCGAACATCCCGCCTTTCCGCCGACGGGCGATCTGGTGGCGGTGCGCTCGATCCCCATTCCCTTCCGAGACGAATATCGCATTCCGCTGGGCCTCGATAGCGCTCGCGCAGATATGGACACATTCAAGCCGAACATCGTCCATGTCTCATCGCCTGAATTTCTCGGCCACAGTGCTGTGCGCTATGCCAAGGCTCACAACCTCCCTGTTGTCGCATCGGTCCACACCCGCTTCGAAACCTATTTACGCTATTACGGCCTCGGCTTTCTGGAAAGTGGTGCAACCGCATTCCAGCGTCGCTTCTACCGCAAATGCGATGCCATCGTCGCGCCGTCCGAATCCTTTGCCGACGTGCTACGGGCGGAGCGGATGAATTTCGACATCGGCATCTGGGGACGCGGCATCGACCGTGACGTGTTCAATCCCGCGCGCCGCAGCCTCGAATGGCGGCGGTCGCTGGGCATCGCCGACGATGATTTCGTTGTCCTCTTCTTCGGGCGACTGGTCCTTGAAAAAGGCATCGATGTCTTCGCCGAAACCGTCAGCGCGCTCAAGGCGCGCGGCGTCGCCCACAAAGTCCTTGTTTTGGGAGACGGACCCGCGCGAGATGCTTTTTCAGCGCAAGTGCCCGATGCCATCTTCGCCGGACACCAGAACGGCACTGATCTTGGCCGCGCCGTCGCCTCGGCGGACTTGCTGCTCCAGCCCAGCGTCACCGAAACTTTCGGCAATGTCACGTCCGAAGCAATGGCCTGCGCTCTCCCCGTCGTCGGCGCCAACGCCACGGGAACGCGCAGCCTTGTCGTCGATGGCGTCACCGGCCGCCTCATCGAACCGCGCGACATTGCGGGCTATGCCGACGCCATCGAACATTATATCGGCAATCCTGATGCCGCACGCGCTGCCGGACAAGAGGGCGAACGCGCGGCGGGTGCCTACACCTGGGATGCCGTCAACGGGGCGCTGGCAGCGAAATATCTTGAGGTGATTGCATCGCACAACCAACCTCTGAAGCCGTCGCCCCGCACTTGATGCGGGGCATGGCTAACCGTCGTCTGCTCTCGACAAGTTTTGCGACGTTTGATCGAATTGCTTGCACTGGTAACACCGGACATTCGTTCAGGTTGCGGCAAATGACCGATTTCGGTGGAAGTCGACGCTCGCAGGTCAGTGCCCGCGACGGTCCAGAAAATACCGCCAAGCCGGTTTAACGTAGTCGGGATCTGACGTGTCAAACGCGATTGCTTCAAAAGGGAGCGGGCCCCTTCGCCACCGCTTTGTCGATCGGACGAAACGAACTTCCTGCTCCGGTGAAGTGACTATAAGGCCGAAGAGAACCGCCCAGCAGATCGGAACAAGCGTGAGCAAGATACCAAGTAACACGGTGTAGTCATCTCCGCTTCTCGAAAGTGGGAAATGTTCCACTATGCTTTCCATTTCCGTAGGGTAAATCAAGGTCATTGCCAGCAACCCACTTAGCACTAACGTGATGATCGAGAGCCGCCGTATCGATCGGATTTTCTGATCTTGATATGTCATCGAGAATCCTGCCCCCTTCTGGCAAGCTGACATCAATCATGAATGTCCGCAACTTCCGACGCACCTTGAACCGCCCCGGGATTGTCGGAGGCCCCAACTCCTGAGAAGAAGGGCCTGTTATGAGCAAGACAACGAACAAGTTTTCACCCGAGGTTCGTGCCAGAGCGGTGCGGATGATATTGGATCACGAGGCGGATTACCGCCGGTCGTTGCCAGCATGAAAGAATGGCCGCTTGGCTACGATCTGCAACCGGAGCGGCCTATCAGGGATCGACAAGTTTTCGGTCGTTGGTTGTTGCCCGACAGCACCGCAAAATCTGCCGTTACAGCTCGCGGAAATAGCGAGCTACCGGCCAGCGCTCAAAGCCAAGTTTTTCGTAGGTCGCCCGCGACGCGGCGTGTCCGGGATCGTCGCCGGTCTCGACCATGACAATCTTCATATTGGCGCTTCGCATATGCTCAAACGCCGATTCAATTAGGACACGGGCTGCACCGCTTCTCTGCGCAACCGGGTCCACAGCGAGAATGTATATCTCACCCATAGTATCCTCGTGGTGCAGTCGGACGCCGACCCAGCCAACAATTTGTCCTTCGTCGAGGGCTACCCAAACGTCATCGCCGTGGCTGTCCAGAAAGCTTTCGATGTCGCTAATCTGTCGGGCTTGCCACCCATCAGGATAAAATGCCTTGTAGACGCAGGGCGCCACAGCAGGCTCAAGGTCCGCAAACACCGGAGCCCAAGCCCTCATCGATAGACTGAGAACCGCGTCGCGCTGCTCTGGGCTGTATGGCTCAATTGTGATCGTCATCGCGGTCTCGCTTATGAGAGTCCGCTATAATGATTCTTGACCCAAAACCAGACAGTCAGCTCCCCCCAACAAA